>JAZNNK010000158.1:0-8446 GCA_045580205.1 Faecousia sp. | reverse complement strand
AATTTACTCAAGCTTAAGGGGATTGAGACGATTGAATCGGCAAGGGAGCTTGTCGGAAAGACCGTTTTTGTATATCGGGAAGATGCCCCGAAGGATGTTCTTTTTGTGGCAGAAATGATTGGCATGACTGTTTTGGCTGATGAAGAAGAGATCGGAAAAATTGAAGATGTATTGGATTACCCGGGGAATAAGGTCTATGTTGTTCGGGGTGAGCATGTGTATATGATCCCTGCCGTAAAGGAATTTGTTTTATCGGTAGATATTGATGCGGATCAGATGCGCGTACGTTTGATCGAGGGGATGCGAACAGATGAGGATTGATATCATGACTCTGTTTCCGGAGTCGGTTGGAGATGTTTTGTCAGATAGCATTCTCGGCCGCGCGCAGGAGCGTGGTTTCATTCGGATCGAAACACATCAGATCCGCGACTATACTGTCAACAAGCAACGGCAGGTAGATGATTATCCGTATGGCGGCGGTCGCGGAGCAGTGATGATGGCAGATCCTTTGTATCGTTGCTGGCAGCATATATGCGATGAGGCCAGTGGGTCTGTGCATACAGTATATCTTTCGCCATGCGGAAGAACATTTACACAGGCTGATGCGATCCGATTGAGTAAAATGGATCATTTAGTGCTGGTATGCGGCCATTATGAAGGTGTTGACCAGCGTTTTATCGATGAATGTGTAGATGAGGAGATCTCATTAGGAGATTTTGTGCTCACAGGCGGAGAAATCGCGGCAATGGCAGTTACGGATGCAGTTTGCCGAATGGTCCCCGGTGTTCTTGCCGATCCGGAATGCTTTGAGGATGAAAGCCATTATAACGGTATGCTTGAATATCCTCAGTATAGTCGCCCTGCGGTTTGGCATGACCGGCAGGTGCCGGAGATATTGCTTTCAGGGGATCATAAGAAGGTTGCTCTGTGGCGCAGAAAGCAATCGATCATCCGCACAAGAAAACGCCGTCCTGATATGTATGAAAAGCTTGATTTGTCATCTAAACAGGATAAAAAGCTGTTGTTGCAGATTGAAGAAGAATGGGACAAATAGTCTTTTGAATAACAATACCCCCGGGATCTCATCCGAATGCAGAGATCCCGGGGGTGTTATTATTGGATTATGTTGGATCGTAATTGACAATAATGCCCCGGTCTTTACCGTCTGACGTGTGCGTCAGCTTCTTGGCACTTTTAACTTTTGTTCCATACACATTTACCTGGACGAGCAGAGGACAGTCGACCAAAGCATCTACAGAAGATATTTCGGTATTGTAATCCATGTAAATGTTATTTAGATGTTTCAGTCCGGCAAGGCTCTTGAGCGAACTGATGGAATTATGTGAGCCGTCAATAGAGACAAGCGCACAGTTTTTGGGCCATGTGGGGATGGTCGTAATTTTATTATAGGAAAAGTCCAGATGCATAAGCTCTGTCAGATCAGTGAGTTTGTCGATTTTACTGATCGTGTTGTTGGAGATGTTAAGCGTCGTTAAGGTTTTGCAGGAAGAGATTGCAGAAACATCTGTCAGTGTATTATTTGACAGAGAAAGATATGTCAGCGATGTCAAGCGACTCATATCTGATAAAGCGCTGATCTTATTGCTGCTCAGATCCAGCCAGGTAAGTGTTGTGGCAGAACAGAGCGGTTCGATAAAAGCTATCGAGTTGTAAGACAGATCTAACTTGGTCATGTTGTGAAGCGGGGATAAATCAACAAGATTAACAATCGCGTTATGCTGTAAGTTCACCTCAGTCAGCTCAAGTAATTGTGCGATCGGTTCAATATTACGGATCGTATTATTGCTTAGGTCAAGAATTTTCAGATGTTCGGCTGCAGACAGTACAGAAATATTGGATAGGCTGCAGTTGTTGAGAGTCAGTTTTTCCAGAACGGGTATAGAGGCGATCGCAGAAAGGTCCTCCTGGCTGACAGATGTGTCTTTGATCTTCAGTTCCGTCAGATTTGAAAGGGTTGCAACATATTGCAGCTGACTGGATTTGCCGTTTTCAATGGTCAGCGATTCTAAATAGCTCAGACGCGCAAGGTCTGTATAGTCTTCTGCTTCAGAAGGAACGGTAAAGGATTTGATCGTCCAGAGCGCATCTGTATAGACGATCTCATCTGCATTTACCTTGAGGATTTCGCGAATTGCCTTTTCAATCGCACTGTCAGAAAATTCTACAGGTTCAATCACACCGCCGATTGTATAGCCGAAAACGGAAATCGGACTGACAAGACCGCTTTCCGAAACGGCAATGGCATAGACTGTATTTTCACCACCGGTCAGTTGGATAGCATCCCGATACGGTGTGTCCTTAACAGATGGGTATTTGCCGTCCGCCGTAACGTATAGCGTTCCGCTTTCTGCCTGGACAGAGACAGAAATATATTGATTGTAAAAGCCCGGGTCGGGCGATATTTCAGGCGCTTTCGGGCGCATCCGGTCTAAATGAAAACGGACGCGTTCATTTGTTACACTGTTGAGCATGTTTACAGCATCAAGCAGCTTGTCCTGCTCAACATAGGTTTTACATAAGGCAATATAAAGTTCAATTCCACCACCGTCAGCAATTGCGTTGGAAAGGGTAAACTCTGCCTTTGTATAATTGCCGTTAGCCTTATATTGTTCGGACAGTTCAATCGCAACTGCATCGTTATCATTGGCATGAGAATATGCCTGCTCATACAGCCATGTTGCGATACCGTTGTTGCCGTTACTTTCGTAATAACGTGCACAGGTAAGGAGCATATCTCTTGTAAATTCTCGGTCATATACAAACAGATACCAGGCAAGGCATAAAACAATCGCCAGGGCAAGTATGATCGGGATAATAATTCGAATCGTTTTTTTCATTTTTTGCTCCGTTTCGAGTAAATTCTACGTTAAATTATACTTCTGACTTAGAATGATGTCAAGCATTGGCACAAAAATGGAAACAGTTGTCTGCATAAAACAACAGCTTCCTATCGGATTGTTTGATATAGTCATCTTATCTTGACATAAAGGATGGGAGGTGTTTTGATTGCGTAGGAAAAGGAAAGAGGTTTTACTTGTGTTATTGCTTGGCGTTGTAATACCTTCTTTGTTTTTAGCAGTATCATCGAAAGGGGTCAGTCGGCCGTCAGAACAGCAGGAGAATCAAAGTCAATCGCAACCGACGCAAACGGCAGAGGATGAGGAACTTAAAATACCTGTTATGATGCAGGACGGCAGTATTTGCAAGATCAGCATACAGGAATATATCGTATCGGTCGTGTTGAAGGAAATGCCTGCAGATTTTGAAAAAGAGGCGCTTAAGGCGCAGGCAGTTGTGGCAAGGACATATGCGCTCAGAAGCTGGCAGTATGCGGACAAGCACACCGGTGCGGCGGTGTGCACAGAGGCATCATGCTGTCAGGGATTTTGTACGGTCGGTCAATATCTTGCTGATGGTGGAAAACAAACAGATGTTGATAAGATTACGCATGCAGTTTATGAAACTGCAAACGAGGTTTTAACTTATAATGGAGAGTTGATTGAAGCGACGTATTTTTCTTGCTCCGGAGGACAGACAGAAGATGCTGCAGCGGTGTGGGGTAGCGATATACCGTATCTGCAGGCGGTGAAAAGCCCCGGTGAGGAGGGGGCGGCACATTTTACGGATACAGTTACATTTACCGCAAAGGAGCTGTCTGCTTTGTTGGGGGAGACGTTTTCCGGCAAGCCTGCAACCTGGGTAAAATCAGTAACCTATACACACGGTGGAGGCGTGGACACAATGCAGATCGGGCATATAACGTATAAAGGTACTACATTGCGGCAAAAGCTTGGATTGCGATCTACGGCGTTTATGATGACAGCTATTGGGGATAGGATCATTATTACTACCAAGGGCTTCGGCCACAGAGTCGGTATGAGTCAGTATGGAGCAGATGCAATGGCTGCTTCGGGGAAGGATTATCTGCAGATCCTGGCACATTATTATCAGGGGACGCAAATAGAAACATTTGCGCTATGAATAATTGACAAATATGTGTGCATGAGGTACAATAATGAGCATATTTGACAATTAATTCTTATGAGAGGAGGGCGAGTGTTGTGCCTATACGCATACCGAATGATTTACCTGCAGCAGCGACATTACAGCAGGAAAATATCTTTGTCATGACCCAAAATCGTGCAGTGGCACAAGATATTCGACCTCTGGAAATTGTTCTTCTTAATCTAATGCCTACAAAGATTGTTACAGAGACGCAGCTTTCCCGTCTGCTGGGTAATACGCCTTTGCAAGTGCATTTGGAGCTCATGCACACCACAAGTCATGTTTCGAAGAATGTTTCGCAGGACCATCTGCTGAATTTCTATAAGAGCTTTGATGAGCTTAAAGACAGAAAGTTTGACGGTATGGTCATTACCGGCGCGCCGGTGGAGCATATGGCTTTCGAGGATGTCGACTATTGGCCGGAGCTTTGCCGCATTATGGAGTGGAGCAAGACCAATGTGCATAGTACATTCCATATCTGCTGGGGTGCGCAGGCGGGTCTTTATTATCACTACGGTATCAACAAGCATGAACTTGATGAAAAGCTCTTTGGCGTTTTTGAGCACCGCGCAGATTATAAACGGTCTATCCTGCTGCGCGGGTTTGATGATATATTCTGGGCACCGCATTCAAGACATACGACTGTTCTGCGTGAGGATATTGAGAAGGTAA
This sequence comes from Faecousia sp., assembly GCA_045580205.1. Taxonomy (GTDB): domain Bacteria; phylum Bacillota; class Clostridia; order Oscillospirales; family Oscillospiraceae; genus Faecousia. Next base: position 3,748 of record JAZNNK010000158.1, on the reverse strand, counting down.
ATGAGCTGAAGATCATTGCATCTTCTGAAAAAGCCGGCGTTTACGCTGTGATGAGCAAGGAAGGTCGGCAGATATTTGTTACCGGACACGCAGAATATGATCCGGATACGCTTTCGAAAGAATATTTTCGTGATAAGGAGCAGGGGTTTGCGATCCATGTCCCGGAGAATTATTATCCGAACGATGATGATTCCAAGGATCCGATCGTGCGTTGGCGTGGGCACGGAAACCTTCTGTTTTCTAACTGGCTGAATTATTTTGTTTATCAGACAACACCGTACGATATCATGTCGATTGGTCAGGAATAACGCTTGTCAATGATGACGGGCGTTATTTTTTTGCAACGCAATCGGATGTTGTGCATAGAATATCTGTAATGGCAACGGTTGCAAATACTCCGGATATATGCGATAATAGAAAAAAGTCGCAGGGAGGTTTACTGTCATGAGGTTAAAAATTGACGGATATGCGGTAGAAGCGGGACCGGAGCAGAGCTTGTTGGAGATCGTACGCTCCAATCGCCTGGATGATGAGGCATTTCTTCGCAGACCAATTGCGGCTAAAATTGCAGGAGAAGTTTTTAATTTAAATTATGTTCCTGTCCGTTTGGAAAATATGCATCATGATCGCATATCCATCCGAATGGCAATGGCAGCATCTAACGGTGTTGTTTCGTTGCTTCGCTACAGTGATCCGGCGGGTCGGGACACCTATCTGCGGACAGTGCAATTTATTTTGTTTTATGCAATAGAGCAGTTATGGCCAGATGCTCGTGCAAAAATGAATTGTTCAGTTGGCAATGCACTGTTTGTGGAGGTGTCGGGGTCTGCGGATTTCAGCATAGAGAAATTGAAAAACAAAATATCGGAGATTGTTGCACAGGACGTTCCTTTGATACGGCAAAGGGTAAGTAAGGATGAGGCAGTGTCTTATTTTCAACAGATGGGCCGCGACGATGAGGCGCGTTTGCTTGCTTATCGTAATGAGCCGTATTTTGATTGGTATATGTGTGAGGATTTTCGGGATTATTACTACGGAGAGCTTGCTCCCTCAACAGGGTATATGCAGGTATGGAATATTCTTCCGGCAGAAGGTGGTTTTTTGTTCCTGTTTCCGGACGATACAACAGGTGATCTGGCATCGTCATATGATCATATGCCGAATTTTTTAAGTGTTTATACAGAGGGTGAGCGATGGTGCGAACTCATGGAATGCGAAACGGTTGCGGATCTGAATGAATTTGTAAAAAGCGGAAGAATCCGTGAGTTGATTCGGGTGAATGAGGCGCTCCATGAGAAACGATTTTCGCAGGTGGCGGATATGGTGTGCGAAAGAAATGCACATGCGGTTATGCTTGCAGGGCCAAGCTCCTCGGGAAAAACCACTTCCGCAAATCGCCTTGCAACGCAGCTGCGTGTACACGGTAAAAAGCCGATCCTGATTAGTTTAGACGATTACTATGTTAACAGAGATACCATCCGTCCGGGACCGGACGGCAAGTTGGATCTTGAGCACATTGATACAATTGATACGTGTTTGTTCCGGAGCCATATAGAAGCACTTCTTTGCGGTGAGGAAATTGAATTGCCTTCGTTTAATTTCAAGACCGGAAAACGCCAATGGAAAGGTAAGAAATTGCATCTTTCCGATCAGTCTGTTATGATCGTTGAAGGACTTCATGCGCTAAATCCCGTACTTATTCCTGAAAGCATGAACAGCAGGATGATCTTTAAATTGTATGTAAGTCCCTTGCTCCCTTTGAATTTGGACGATCACAACCGGATACCGACCAGCCTACTTCGTTTGCTGCGCAGGATTGTTCGGGATTTTGAAACAAGAGGCGCTTCAGTGCAGCATACGATGGCAATGTGGGATTCTGTCCGCCGGGGTGAAAAACGATGGATTTTTCCGTTTCAGGAAAGCGCTGATATGATCTTCAACAGTTCAACATTATATGAACTTGCGGTTCTGAAACGGTATATTTTCCCGATGCTTACGGCTATTGAACCGGAGGAAGACTGTTACGAAGAGGTCCGAAGAATCGTTAAAATTCTCAATTATGTTCAGGAGGCAGATGTCGCGGATGAGATCCCGCCGACAAGTCTGGTGCGTGAGTTTATTGGCGGCAACAGTTTTTATCAATAAAAATGCCCGGCGGAGAGCGACCAGCTCTGCCCGGCACAAACTATGTATGGATTTAATTAAACGCAATCTTCCTGTACGCAATATACTGACAGGCTATCAATGTTAGGCGCAATTGGCTTTGGTCTGGGGAAATTCAGCAGAAGTGAAAACAGAACGCATACCAAAACTGCAGCTGCGCCGACCGTCATCCAAAGGCTTCTCTGACGGAGAAGTTCTTTTGTAACATATAAAAGGTACAGGCATAAACCTGAAATTAAAATGGTTAGAATGGAGGTAATGGCCTTCAGCCATACGATGCCGGATGCGGCAAATATCAGAAACAGAAAAAACAGCACGCCATCAGCTGCCAGAGCGTATGTCATATAGCGCTCCATTTGTTTATAGCGGTTTCGGTTTTGAGCCATAATGAACACCTCCTGTATATCTATGCTCATTATAACATGTTTTTGTAAAAAAGCAATCCTTTCTGTCAATTTTGCTTTTTTGTTGGAAATGCTTGCAGGATTGCAAAAGCGGTGTTATAATACTTAAAAAGTCTGTTTTGGATCGGGAGAAGTTATGGGAGAACCACAATATCGCCTTGAGGGTATCGTTCGTACTCGCAGCGAGACGATGGAAGATTTTGAGGGCCCTCTGGATGTTATATTCCTTCTTTTAAGCAAAAATAAAATAGAGATCCAGGATGTATCCATTACGGCAATCTTAGAGCAGTATCTTGCGTATCTGGATGAAATGAAGCGTCTTGATATGGAGATCGCCAGCGAGTTTATTTCAATGGCGTCTCATCTGATGCTGATTAAAACGAAGATGCTTTTATCTGCAGCGGAAGCTGCGGAAGCGGAAAGTGAATTGGATCAACTGCGCCAGTCGCTGATCGAGCGCCAGCGCCGGGATGCGATTGAACAGATCCGTAATGCGATCGTGATCTTAGAGCCGATGAACGAGATCGGTCGGTGCCTTTTTGTAAAGGAGCCGGAGCCGCTTCGCCGCGATGCGACATACCGCTATCGTCATTCGCTTTCCGATATGATCGGCGCACTCAATGAGATGTCTGAGCGCAATCAACGTAGATTGCCGCCGCCGACAGTGAATTTTAAGGGCATTGTCGGAAAAGAGCCATATCCCGTTACACGCAAGGCAGGAGAGGTCCTTCGCACACTGGTGTTGCGCGGAATCGAACGGCTTAAAAATCTGTTTCGAGGGAATCGATCACGCTCGGAGATTGTCGCAACATTTTTGGCGATTTTAGAGCTTTGCAAAACGAATTCTGTGCTGCTGGAGGATGATCACTCCGGTGAAAATCCGAATGTGCGGCTTATTCAGGAACCAGAAAGTCAGAATGGAGAGATGACCTGATGGAAATAAATGACTTACAAAAATCGATCGAGGCGATTCTCTTTGCTTCCGGAGAGCCTGTAGAGCTTTCAAGACTTTCTATGGCAACGCAGACAGATGAGAAGGATGTTGAAAAAGCAGTCAATGCGCTTGCTGATGAAATGGCTTTTGAGCGAAGAGGTATTCGTATTATCCGAAGTCGGAGGCCAAGCGGTCTTAGGAAGACAAGTCCAAACAGCAACTCCTTGGGTCACACAAAGAGAGAGGG
>JAZNNK010000157.1:0-6418 GCA_045580205.1 Faecousia sp. | reverse complement strand
CACCAGGACCGATTCTCCGCCGACCTCACCGCCGATACCGCCGGCCTCATAGCTACGGAAGTTCTCAACCGTATAATGGATGCCGTTACGGCTATCCAAAAGCTGCGTAAACATGGACGAAAGGCCGCTTCCATCTGCCGCGATCAGTGCGGTCGCGTATGCGACGATATCATCAGGATTACGATCCCCGTAAAATTTTACACCGTTCATCTTGATCGAACCGCCAGGAAACAGATCGTCGTGCGTCAGCGGAAATACGGCTTTTTTACATAAAGCATCTATTCCCTTCCAGCCGCAAAGGACCGTCCCGCACGCATGCAGACGACGTTCCAATATTGCCATCGGTCTTGTCTGTGCTACAAACATCGTCGCAGGAACAGCGGCCAGCAGTGTAACTGCCGTTACCTGCAGTCCCAGCGATACACCGTGCAGAATACCGCCGACAATACCGACAGCCAGACTGGCAATCAAAACAGAAAACGCATACACCGATACGATCGCATCCATTTTACCCGGTACTTCGTACGTATCCATAAAATCTTCTACCTGACCTTCGCCCCGGATAAAGCACGTCTTTTTATCCTGCAAAGCATCGGAAGCGACAATACTGTCCAGGCGTGTTGCCCTGCGCATAGTATCAAGCTGTCCGATCTGTGTATTCCTTTTCTGATACGCGCTCCACAGCGACATCGTTACCTGTAAGCTGAATGCGGCACAACATGGCACGCGCAACTGATTAAGACAAACGATCCCGTCTACACAGCAAATCAAAAACGTAATCACCAGAAGTGTATTTAAAGTAAAGCGCTTATTGCACAAATCTGTGATGCCTTCAATGATCTGATAACTGCCCAGCAGTGCGGACATAAGCATTACAAAAAACTGTCCGAACACCATCAGACGCATACGGTTTTCCTGCACCATACCCAGCGCATACATAGCGGTGGATATCGCGCTGATGAGCACGATCAACAGACTGAGAAAAATCGCAACCTGCAGTTTTCCCAAGCCCTTTTCCGCCAAAACGTAATACTGCTTTTCCGGACCGGCCGCAAGCTTGCTTTTAAGCTCGCGCAGACGGGAACGCGGACGGAAAACGATTGGCTTTGGTGGAATATACTCTCCGATCGGCTGCTCATATTGTGGCTCCCAGCCTGACGAAAACGCTTCCTGCTCCTGTACGGGTTCCGCAGCAGGCTCCTGCTCCGGTTCTTCCGAAACTGATGCTTCCTCCCGTAAGATCAGCGGCGTATCCAGTCGGATCGTATCTGCCGGAAGAAAAGTTACCGTGTCGCTCGTAACTGTTTGGGTTTTCATTTCCGGCTGTTCCTGCTGAATTTTTGCAATTTCCTCACCCAAATCCTGCAAAAGCACTGTATCATCAGAAAGCGCTTCAGGCTGCTCATCGATATCCGAAAACTCTTTTAGGATCTCTTCTAAGTTCAATTCCCGTTCTTCTCTGTTATCCATATCGGTCCTCCTACACAATCATCCTCTGACGTGCCGCTTCATACAGGAGCACCGACGCAGCTGCAGAAGCATTCAGGGATGTGATTCGTCCCTTCATGGGAATATGCACCATAACATCGCAGTTTTGCCGCACCAGACGGCTCATACCGTCCCCCTCCGAGCCAATGACAATGGCGGTCGGACCGGTCAGATCCGCTTTGTACATCACAACCGAACCTTCAGCTGCCGTCCCGTATATCCAAACACCCTTTTGCTTCAGCTCTGCGATCGCAGTATTAATATTCGTTACTCTTGCGACCTTCATATATTCGATCGCACCGGCAGAAGCCTTGGCAACCACCGCCGTCAAGCCTACGCTCCTGCGCTTGGGGATGATCACACCATGTGCGCCCACACACTCCGCAGTTCGCAGGATGGCACCCAGATTATGCGGATCAGACAGCTCATCACAGATCACGATCAGCGGCTGTTCCCCCCTGTCGGAGGCGGTCTGCAGAATATCGTCGATTGTAAAATATTCTCTTGCGGCTGCCATCGCAATCACGCCCTGATGGGCATGCGTACTGCTCATAGCATCAAGCTTTCTTCTGTCTGTAGGCACAATGACCGCACCAGCCTCTTTTGCCTGAGCAGCTAAATGCTGCAGGCCCCTGTCCGTATCACCGGATGCAATAAAGACTTTGTCAATGGTGCGCCCGCTCTTGAGTGCCTCTGCAAGCGCGTTGCGTCCCTCAAGCTGACCTTCTGTCTCTTCACGAGGCTCAAACGCCTGCTTGCCGCGATATTGCTGTTTCATAACCTCTCAACTCCTGTCCGTAAGGCTAAGCTGATTTTCTATCATTGTACCAAATTTTTCTTCTGCCTACAACTGCTATTTTTTGTAAGAAGTAAAAAAACTACAGAAATTTACAGAAAGTTTACTCCACTATCGGGTATTATTCATTGCATGATGTAAAAAAATATGCTATTATGTGCAGTATATAATCGCGCTTCAAGGAGACGGATAAATCATGGAACCTAACCGCAATAAGCCTAATAATCAAAAAAACGACGGCAAAACGCCAAAACGGAATATATGGATCACACTGCTGATAACTGTCGCAGTCGTACTGATCATCAGCTCCATATTTAATGCGATCACCAAAAACCAGTACACGGAGGTCTCCTACTCCGATTTTCTCAAAGCGATGCAGTCTGAACAGCTTTCTGAAGTACAATTTGAATATGATCGCATCGTTTATCTGACAAAGGAAGAAGCCTCAAAGCCGCCTGCACAACAAAAAGCCTTCTATACCGGCCTTCCAAGCGGCGGTGATACGATGGCGCTTGCCAAGGAACTTGATGCACTTGGTGTCAAGGTAAGCAAGCTGATCGTAGAAGATAATTCCACGATCATGATGATCCTTTCCTATGTTGTTATGTTCGGCTCTGTATTCTTCATTATGAACCTTCTGATGAAGCGTATTGGCGGAGACGGCATGATGGGTTCTATCGGCGCCAGCAAAGCGAAGGTCTACATGGAAAAGCAAACCGGTGTTACATTCAAAGATGTTGCCGGTCAGGATGAAGCAAAAGAATCTCTGCAGGAGATCATCAACTTCCTCCACAATCCTCAGAAGTACACAGAGATCGGTGCAAAGCTGCCCAAGGGTGCGCTGCTCATCGGTTCCCCCGGCACGGGTAAAACACTGCTTGCAAAAGCCGTTGCCGGTGAAGCCAATGTGCCTTTCTTCTCCATTTCCGGCTCTGACTTTGTAGAAATGTTTGTCGGTGTAGGCGCCAGCCGTGTCCGAGATCTTTTTCAGCAGGCCGCAAAGGTTGCTCCGTGCATTATTTTTATTGATGAAATCGACGCTGTGGGCAGATCCAGAGATGCCCGCTACGGTGGCAACTCCGAGCATGAACAAACACTCAATCAGCTTCTTGGTGAGATCGACGGCTTTGATTCCTCTAAAGGAATCGTCTGTCTGGCAGCAACAAACCGTCCGGAAATTCTGGACAAAGCACTTCTTCGTGCCGGCCGTTTTGACCGTCGAATCATTGTAGACCGCCCGAATCTGCAAGGCAGACTGGACACATTAAAGGTGCACACCCGCAAAATTAAGCTATCAGAGGATGTAGATCTGAAAAAATTGGCACAGGCCACAGCCGGCGCAGTTGGTGCAGACCTTGCAAATCTTGTCAACGAAGCCGCTCTGCGCGCTGTGCGGCAAGGCAGAAAAGCTGTCAATCAAGAAGACCTCCTTGTTTCGTTTGAGACAGTTATTGCCGGAACAGAAAAGAAAAACACTGTGCTCACAGACATGGAAAAGCGCCTCATTGCCTATCACGAGGTCGGTCATGCACTGGTTGCCGCCTTAGAAAAACATTCGCAAAGCGTTTCTAAGATCACCATCGTCCCCCACACCTCCGGTGCACTCGGCTACACAATGCAGATGCCCGAAGAGGAAAAGTATTTACAGACAGCCGATGAACTGATGACCGAGCTGCGAACACTGGTCGGCGGACGTGCCGCAGAGCAGCTGATCTTTGGCGTGCAGTCGACCGGCGCCGCTAATGATATCCAGCGCGCTACCGCGCTTGCAAAAAATATGATCGCACAGTACGGCATGAGTGACACGCTCGGATTGATGGCTCCTGCCACCGTACACAACCAGTATCTTGACGGTCAGGCATACCTTGACTGCTCACAGGAAACCGCTGCGATTGTTGACCGTGAAGTGCAAAAATTATTAGAACGCTGCTATAACGAAGCAAAGCAGCTTCTTGCCGATAACCGTCCCCTTTTAGAAGAAATCGCATCGCACCTGCTTATCAAGGAAACGATCACAGGCGACGAACTGATGGCCTATATCAACGACTCAAAAAAGCCTGCGGAAGAAACGCAGGGCGAAGACTCCGTCCAACCATAAATACCGATCCCTTATATTGCAAAGCCGCCGACTTACAATAGTCGGCGGCTTTATCGTTTATTCTGTTGACTTTTCGCCAAAATAGTATATACTAAATGATAGAAAACTAAATACCCCTATGAAGCTTTTCGGAAATGCACAGTATAATGCGCCAGACCGGAAAGCGGAGGACTCTCTGGAGAACACATTAGATTGTGTGCCGAAGGTGCAAGGCAAATGCCGAATCTCTCAGGCGAACGGACAGGGATGCAGATCAAAGAATCAATAGGATTCGGGCATGGCAGTCCTCCGGGGACTGCTGTTTTTTTAGAGAAAATCAGAAAGAAGGAACATGATTATGTACGGAAAACCTATAGACTCGATTGGATTTGTTGCGCAATTTGACCCCGAAATCGCTGCAATGATGGATCGCGAATTTTCCCGTCAAAAGGACGGTCTGGAGCTGATCGCTTCTGAAAACTTTGCCTCACCGGCTGTGATCGCTGCGATGGGATCTATCCTTACCAATAAATATGCTGAGGGCCTGCCCGGAAAGCGCTATTATGGTGGCTGTCAGTATGTAGATGAACTCGAAGCGCTTTGTATTGAACGCGCAAAAACATTGTTTGGCGCAGAATTTGCAAACGTTCAGCCGCACTCCGGTGCGCAGGCTAACGCTGCCGTCCAGCTTGCGCTTTTGCAACCCGGTGATACTCTGATGGGCATGAGCCTCGCAAATGGCGGCCATCTCTCTCATGGCAGCCCCGCCAATATTTCCGGAAAATACTACAACGTAGTTTCCTATGATGTCAATCATGAGACCGGTCTGATCGATTATGATCAGATTCGCGATCTTGCCAAGAAAAACAAGCCAAAACTGATCATTGCCGGTGCATCTGCCTACCCCAGAGCTATCGACTTTAAGATCTTTGCTGATATCGCACATGAAGTTGGCGCTGTTCTGATGGTCGATATGGCGCACATTGCCGGCCTTGTTGCAGGCGGCGCACATATGAGTCCCGTACCTTACGCAGATATTGTTACCACCACGACGCACAAGACGCTTCGCGGTCCTCGTGGCGGTCTGATCTTAGCCAAAGAGGAATTTGCAAAAAAACTCAACTCCGGTGTCTTCCCCGGAACGCAGGGTGGTCCTTTGGAGCATGTCATCGCTGCTAAAGCAATCTGCCTGAAAGAGGCAATGAGCGACGAATTTAAGACTTATGCGCACAATGTCGTCGCAAACGCAAAAGTGATGGCACAATCACTTCTGTCTGAAGGCTTTGACCTTGTTACCGGCGGCACAGATAACCACTTGATGCTTGCTGACCTGCGTCCTATGCATATCACCGGCAAGGAGCTGCAGGCAAGATGTGATCTCAACCATATCACCTTAAACAAAAATGCAATCCCCGGCGATCCCGAAAAACCGGCCGTTACAAGCGGTGTCCGCATCGGAACCGCTGCCGTTACCACGCGCGGACTCGGCGCAGAAGAAATGAAGCAGATCGCACACTGCATCGCGCTGACTGCAAAGGATTTCGAAGGCACAACCGACGAAGTCAAATCCACTGTCGCAGATATCTGCAAGCGTTTCCCTATGTATGTCTAATAAGAAAGAGGCTGCTTTATAGCAGCCTCTTTTTAATAATACAGTTGCTTTAAAACCGGTAGGCAAGCATCACCATTCATGCCGCATTGAATCGCCGGATCATATAACAGCTTCAGAAGAACCCAATCCACAGGGCTAAGCTGTGTACTATCGCTGGAATGCTGATAAACAATACTGTCAGGCCGCAGTACCGTGTCGTTCAGGCCCAACAGATTCACGATCTCTTCCAATAATACGGAATTACGAATCTGCTGGCTGATATCCGTCCGGTAACCGATGCGACCATTATAAATCTCATTACTGTTGGTATAATACCAAAATTGCACAGCGCCGTCTGCTTCCTCTCCATGAAGAAAAGACGAAAAAGCAAGCCGGAATTCATCGGCATCGAGGAAGCTAAGCGTTACATTATAATCGTCCTCCCCTTCTGCAACAAATATCCCCG
>JAZNNK010000156.1:0-3977 GCA_045580205.1 Faecousia sp. | reverse complement strand
CAAGTGTACGGAATATCTCAATAACCTGCTCCTGATAAACGATACATCCGTATGTTACGTTCAATATTGGCTTCAGCAAGGGTGTTTTATATGTGATCTTGGACGGATCAAGCTTATTGGCTATAAATGTCGGTATTGATTCCATCGGACCCGGCCGATAGAGCGCAACAATTGCTGTCATGTCTTCAATCGACGTTGGTTTCATATTAACACATACGCCCGTAATTCCTGCCGATTCGAGCTGGAATACGCCCTGTGTCTGACCCTCGGCAAGCATAGCAAATGTCTGCGGGTCGTTATCCGGGACCTTATCAATATCAAATTCCGGGTTGATCTGTTTGACCTGACGCTCTGCGTCCTCAATTACCGTCAGATTGCGAAGTCCAAGGAAATCCATCTTGAGAAGTCCGAGCTCCTCGATGGTCGTCATAGTATACTGCGTAACAATCGTGTCGTCGTTTCTCGACAAAGGAACGTAATTGCGGACCGGTTCTGAAGTAATGACAACGCCTGCAGCGTGAGTGGAGGTATTTCTCGGCATTCCTTCTAAACTCATCGCCGTATCGATCAGAATTTTTACACGATCATCCGTATCGTACATTTCCTTAAGCTTCGGCGACACCTCAAGTGCTTCTTTAAGCGTAATATGGGGCGTTGCAGGCACCTGCTTGGCTACGATATCTGTTTCGGCATAGGAAATGTTCAGTGCTCTGCCGACATCACGAATTGCGCCGCGCGCTGCCATTGTACCGAATGTAGCAATCTGCGCCACATGATCCGTGCCGTACTTACGCATGACATAATCAATAACTTCTCCACGCCTTTCCTGACAAAAATCCGTATCGAAGTCCGGCATGCTCACGCGTTCCGGATTAAGAAAGCGTTCAAAAATGAGTGCATATTTCATAGGATCTACTTCTGTAATATGCATACAATACGCAACGATGGAAGCTGCGCCGGAACCACGTCCCGGTCCTACCGGGATACCGGACTGCTTTGCATACCGGATGAAGTCCCATACAATCAAATAGTAATTGATATAACCCATGCGGCTGATAACACCGATCTCATACTCAAGCCGCTCCAGATAATCCGCAGGTGCATGTGGATATCGCTCATAAAAGCCTTCCATGCATATATGACGGAAATATTCTTCATTTGTGTATCCTTCCGGAACCGGAAACGATGGCAAATGATATTCGTTAAATGTAAATTCAAGATTGCAACGATCCGCAATTTTAACTGTGTTATCGAATGCTTCATCACAGTTAGGAAACAGCACACGCAGTTCCTCTTCGCTTTTTAGGTAAAACTCCTCTGTCTGGAATTTCATGCGGTTAGGATCGTCCACAGTTTTTCCCGTCTGAATGCACAGAAGCACATCCTGCATCTTCGCATCTTCACGGCGCAGATAATGCGCATCATTAGTAACGACAAGCGGCAATCCCGTTTCTCTGGAAAGACGCATAACGCCCTGATTGACCGCCGTTTGCTCTGCAATACCATGATCCTGAAGCTCAAGGTAAAAATGATCTTTGCCAAATATGCCTGCCATTTTCAGTGCATAATCTTTTGCCGCTTCATAATCCTCCTGCATAAGGTGCTGCGGAATTGCGCCGGCAAGGCATGCCGACAGCGCAATAAGGCCCTCATGATGCTTTTCAAGTAACGAAAGATCTACTCTCGGCTTTCCGTAAAAACCATTCAGAAATGCCTCAGATACCATCAGGCACAGATTCTTATAGCCAATCTCATTTTTGCAAAGCAGCACGAGATGGTACGGATCATTATCAACACCATGAATACGATCTTCCATATTTCGGCGTGCCACATATACTTCGCAGCCAATGATGGGCTTGATCCCTGCAGCTTTTGCAGCTTTATAAAAATCGATACAACCGTACATCACACCGTGGTCGGTCAGCGCAATCGACGTCTGCCCCAGTTCCTTGACGCGATCCATCATAGAGCCGATTCTGCAGGCGCCATCCAACAAACTGTATTCAGAGTGAACATGCAAATGCACAAAGCTCATTTCTCTATCTCCTTCGCCATTTGTACCAGTTTTTTTAGCCGATGATTCATCGCGGGTTTCGTAATTGGTGGTTCCATCATAGCAGCAAGCTCTATTAAAGACGCATGAGGATTTTCCTCTCTTGCCCGAATCGCCTGCTGTAATTTTTGTGGCAGATGCGCAAGCGCCCCGTTTTCGCGGAGAATACGAATGGATGCGAGCTGTTCCTGCGCTGCTTCAACCACCTTTGAAGTGTTTGCTTCATCACAATTACAACGACGGTTCACCTTGTTGTTAAGCTCTTTTTCCAGACGCGCCTCCATAATTCCCATCGCAGCAACAGGCGCACCCATATAAGTCAGACAGTCTGATATCAGCTCGCTTTGCTTCAAATACAACACCTGCCCGCCGCTGCGTTGTGCGGTTTTCGGATAAAAGCCCATCACATCCTGTATAAGGGTATGCGCTTCACGCGCAACGCTTTGATGTGTTGTTGTAAACTCAAGGTGATACCCTTTTTCCGGATCCGTTACCGAACCGCCTGCAAGAAATGCACCGCGAAGAAAAGCATTTTTACAGCATTCATCTTCCATTACGGGCAAATTAATATGCAAGGATACTGTATCTTTCGGATCAAAGCCATAAGCTTCCATAATCGTAACGATCTTGTCCCGCTGTGTGATCTGAAAATTTAATTTACCGGGTATATCTACATCGGGAGCACTATCAAACTGCACAGAAAAAGCTTTTCGAAAAAGCTTCGGTAATAATTGCGCAAAATCGCGGCTTTCTGTAATAATACGAATTCCATCTGTACCAAAACTATTACAAAACAGCAGGACACCAAAGCTTTGCGCAAGTGCACAGCATCTTTTTTGAGGGAGGGTGCGGCAAATCTCTGCTTTAGCAGAACCCGAAAATGAAATTGCCATATTCCCCTCTCCTTTCTTTATAATATCCGGATCTCCGGCTCAAGTCTGATCCCTGTTTGGTCAAATACCTGACAGGACACATTTTCAATAAGTGTCTTAACGTCCGTCGCGGTAGCACCACCCAAATTAACAATAAATCCGGCATGCTTATCCGATACTGCCGCGCCACCAATTCTATAACCTTTCAAGCCTGCCTGATCGATCATTGCCGCTGCATAGCCACTGTCAGGACGCTTAAACGCCGAGCCTGCCGAAGGATACTCAAGTGGCTGTGATTTTTTGCGGCGCATAAGCAGATCCTGCATATTCGCACGGATAATATCTTTCTCCATCGGGACCAATTCAAACACTGCACTCAACACAACAGAATCTTCCTGCTGCAGCCGGCTATGTCGATAAGAAAACTCCATCTGGTCTGCTGTATAAGTAACAATCTGCCCGTCTGAAGTCATTACCTCAACACTTTGACATACATCCTTAATCTCCGAACCGTATGCGCCGGCATTCATATATACACCGCCGCCAACAGTACCCGGTATGCCATGCATAAACTCAAATCCGCCAAGACCGTGATTGGCCGCAAATATCGCGGCGCGGGACATCGTAACACCTGCAGCAACACAAATATGGCGCTCATCAAGCATCTGTATCGCGTCAAGCGAGTCCTTCAAACAGATGACAATCCCTCTCAACCCTTCATCCGGCGCAAGTATATTTGTTCCTGCGCCAAGAATAAACGGTTTTATGTCCAATAAAGCGGACGTCTTAAGGATTCTGCGAAGCTCATCTGTATTCTTTGGAAACGCCATCACTTCAGCAGGTCCACCAATGCGAAAGGATGTATGCTTCGACATCGGTTCATTCATATAAAGTTCGATTTCCGGGAGAAATGCAGCAATTTTTTGCTGAAATTCATTCAAATTCGTCATAAACGCCTCCGGGTGTATGATTAATAATACTATAACATATTTTAATAGGATATGCAATTATAACAATCATAAAAATTATGTGATTCATACTGTTTTCTGCCG
>JAZNNK010000155.1:0-17106 GCA_045580205.1 Faecousia sp. | reverse complement strand
GGCTTTTTCAAATTCCTGCAACTGTGCTTTTGCGCAAGTTTCTGAGCAGCTTGGGAAAGATGTTCTTACCCGCTATGCGCAGCAGTTTGGTATAACGGAGCCTGTTTCGTTTGATGGAATCACGACCGCATCCGGAAATTTTGATTTGAAAGATGCGTCCGCCGTCAGCGTCGCATGGAGCAGCATCGGTCAGTATAAGGATTTGATCAATCCCTGTAGATTCATGACCTTTGTCGGATCAATTGCGGGGGGTGGCACGGGTGTGCAGCCTTATCTTGTCAGCGATATTACGGTTAGCGGGATTCGCAACTATACAGCAAAAACACAGATTGGTGAGCGGACTATGACGTTATCTACCGCAAAGACGATATCGGAATATTTGCGAAACAATGTTGAGTCAAAGTACGGAGATGAAAATTTTCCGGGGCTTACTGTATGCGCTAAGACAGGTACAGGTGAGGTAGGCGGCGGAAGAAAACCAAATGCAATGATTACGGGATTTGTAGCGGACGAAAAGTATCCGTTTGCATTTATTGTAACGGTTGAAGATGGCGGATATGGACGCGATGTATGTATTCCGATTCTTTCGCAGGTGTTAGCCGCTTGCAAGGAAATGGTTGATTCAAAGTAACAGGTTTTATAGGATATAATAAAACACCCCCTGCATAGACTTGTGCAGGGGGGTGTTATTGTGTGCCGACATAATCAACTCTGGGGATGCGCACTGGCCGCGTTTGGAATAGGTGTGCTGATTGGCTTGTGGCTTGAAGGCGGTTTTCTGGCACATTGTATGGGCTTTGGCGTGATCATAATAGGGTGTGGTATGATTAAAAAAATTAGATGACATAAGCATGTCCTTGTTCGAATATAATTTACCAGCTATGTAGGATAAGGAGTGAGTCTTATGCAATTGCAGTTTAATAAATCATCATATCCCTGTGTTCAAAAGATTCTTGCGCAGGCACAGAATCAGGAACAGACGCAGGAGCTCAAATTGTCGGATGACATGCCGGATATCGGAAGAGTACTGTGCACGTGGGGTCAGATCTTGATTCGAAGCAAGGAATGGCGTCCGGACGGATTTAGTGTATCCTACGGTGTTATGGTATGGGTGCTTTATATACCGGAAGATGGCGGTGAGGTAAAGTGCGTTGAAACGTGGATTCCAGGCCATATGAAATGGGATTTGCCGGGACACGAAGAAGATGGTGTGATCCGCGTTTTTGGTATAGTTCGCGGATTGGATGCGCGCTCAATATCTTCCAGAAAGCTTATGGTGAGAGTTGGCGTTAGTATATTAGGTGAAGCTTATGTAAATGGAGATGTTGAGGTATATACACCATGTGAACTGCCGGAAGATATTCAGATCCTGCAAAAGTGTTATCCGATACGTATAGTGCGTGAAGCAGGAGAAAAGATGTTCTCGATTGAAGAGAGTCTGACGTTGCCGTCGTCTTGTCCTAAGATGCAGAAGCTAATTCGTTATTCTATTCACCCGGAGCTCATTGATCAAAAGGTAATGGCAGATAAAATAGTGTTTCGAGGTGCAACCATCATCCGCTTGCTGTATTGTGCTGAGGACGGAAAGCTACATAGATGGAATTTTGAAGTTCCGTTTTCACAGTTTGCAGAGTTAAAGATGGAATATGAAGAGGATGCTTCGGTCAATATTCTGCCTGCAGTTACGAGCATGGAACTTGAATGTGAAGATAACGGCAATCTGCATTTGAAGGTCGGAATGACGATGCAGTATTTACTCTACAACAGGCAAATGATGAACGTTGTGGAGGATATCTATAGTCCCGTGCGAAATACTGCGGCAGATATGGAGAGTATGGAATTTCCGATGATTCTGGATGAAAAGTCCAATACTGTTCATATAGAGCATTTTATGGACCTAAATGCTGCTGATGTAGTTGATACGGATTTTTATCCGGAATTTCCGACGTTGATTCGTCAGTTAGATCATGTAGAAGCTGATCTTGCAGGTAATTTTCAACTTCTTTATTATGATCATGATGGTCAGTTGCATGGGGCAACACCTTACTGGAATATGATGTGGTCTGTGCCATCAGATATTAACAGTCGTTTAGATGCATATGGGTGGTCAAGCGGAATACCGCAAACAATGCTTACGGGCGATGGTATAACTGCACGGGGCGATATTGTTCTTAATACAGTATCAACGGCCAATCAAGGGATGAGCATTGTTACGGGCATTACAGCAGATGATAAAATTGAGCAATCAGACGATCGACCCAGTCTGATCATTCGCCGCGCAGGGGATGATTCTTTATGGGATATTGCAAAATCAAGTGGTTCAACGGTAGAGGCGATCAAAAACGCAAATAATATTCAAGCAGAACCGGATAGTGAACAGATGCTGCTGATTCCGGTCGTATAAACAGGGAACTGCCGCCGCATAAATTATGCGGCGGCAGTTGGCGGTTTGTCGCTTACAGGGATAAAACCCGCCTGTTTATAATTTATTCGTTTGAACATGCTGATACAAGGGCATTCTGTCGAAGAAGACATGATTTTTAACTTGTGTTATTTGTTAGATAGTGGTATAATTATATAAAAATTTTACTAAGGGTGTGCTGAAATGACAAAGATTGATATATACTCCGGGTTTTTAGGCGCCGGTAAAACAACTCTTATTAAAAAGATGATCTCAGAGTGTTATTGCGGTGAGAAATTAGTCTTGATTGAAAATGAATTTGGCGAGATTGGCGTGGACAGCGGTTTTTTGCAGGATGCAGGGATTGAAATAAAGGAGATGAATTCCGGCTGTATTTGCTGTAGTCTTGTTGGCGATTTTGGCGAGGCTCTGTCGCAGGTGATTGGGCAGTATCATCCGGACCGAATTATCATTGAGCCGTCCGGGGTTGGCAAGCTGTCAGATGTAATTGCGGCAGTAAAGCAGGTTACATCCGGGGATGTTACACTTGGCCATACCGTAGCTGTTGTGGATGCTGGTAAAGTTAATGTGTATATGAGAAACTTTGGGGAATTTTATAACAATCAGATCGAGTCGGCCTCAACAATCATCTTATCGCGGACAGATACAGTATCTCAGGAAAAGCTCAATAAGGCTGTATCGGCCCTGCGGGAGCATAATTCGCATGCGGTTGTTGTTACGACTGCATGGCAGGATCTTACCGGAATGCAGATGGAAGAAGCAATGCAGGGAAAGACATCAATTTCTCAAGCGCTTTCGCAGATCGAAGCTGAACACCGTCATGCACATGGGCACTGCTGTCATGGTCATGGTGAGCATCATCACGAGGATGGCCACTGTTGTCGTGGTCATGGTGAGCATCATCACGAGGATGGGCACTGCTGTCATGGTCATGGTGAGCACCATCACGAGGATGGGCACTGCTGTCATAGTCATGGTGAGCACCATCACGAGGATGGGCGCTGCTGTCATAGTCATGGTGAGCACCATCACGAGGATGGGCGCTGCTGTCATGGTCATGGTGAGCATCATCACGAGGATGGACATTGCTGTCATGGTGAACACGATCATCATGCTGATGAGGTTTTTCAGTCATGGGGCGTCGAAACGGCGAATCAGTTTACACAAACAGAATTGAAATCCATTCTTGAGCGTTTGGATTCTGGAGAATATGGTAGCATTCTGCGTGCAAAGGGTATTGTTGCGTCTTCTCAGGGCGGTTGGCTTCACTTTGATTATGTTCCGGAAGAGATCCATATCCGTCAAGGCGGTTCTGCGGTTACCGGTAGAGTGTGTGTGATCGGTGCGGAATTACAAGTTTCTGATATTATTACGCTCTTTGGAGTATAAGGGGTAATTTTTATGCAAAACATTCCTGTATATGTTTTTACGGGCTTTCTGGATTCCGGAAAAACAAAGTTTATTCAGGAAACGCTTGAAGATACGCGCTTTAATAACGGGGAAAGGACGTTGCTCCTTGTTTTTGAGGAAGGCGAGGAAGAGTATGACCTTTCATTATTTCCCGGGAAAAATGTATTTCTTGAGAGAATGGACCAGCGATCTGTATCTACAAAGCAGCTTCGCGCACTTTGCAAAAAATATAATATTGAGCGTGTTGTTGCAGAACTTAACGGAATGCAGCCTGTCGGTGAGCTTTACACGAAATTTCCGGATGAGTGGGTCGTAGCACAGGAAGTAGTGTTTGCTGATTCAACAACATTTATGTCGTATAACGCAAATATGCGTAATCTTGTTATGGACAAGCTTATGGGCGCACAAATGATTGTGTTTAACCGAGTTGTACCTGGAACGGATACAATGCCGTTTCATAAAATTGCGAGGGCTGCGAATCGCTCAATCGATATTTTGTATGACTATACAGATGGCAGAACGGAATTTGACGAACGGATTGATCCGCTTCCGTTTGACATAAATGCGTCCATTATCGAAATCAATGATATGGATTATGCAATCTGGTACAGGGATATAACAGAAGAGCCGGAAAAATATAATAATAAAACAGTTCGGTTTAAGGCACAGGTTGCAATGCTCCGTCGAGATCGAGATTCGATGTTCGCGCCCGGAAGGTTTGTTATGACTTGTTGTGCAGATGATATTCAGTTTTTGGGGATTCCCTGCAACTACAAGCATGCAAGAGATTTGTCTCCGAGAATGTGGGTATATGTATCTGCGTCCGTGTCTGTGCAAAAGCATCCGTTATATCACGGTGAGGCAGGACCTGTCTTGACTGCACTTTCTGTGGAGGCGTCCGAGCCTGCTACGCCTGATGTGGCAACATTTTGATAAATAGGGAAGGGAATGCGTATGTATCAGCCGCTTGCTGATTTGCTGCGCCCTCAGACGCTTGATGAGGTCTTTGGTCAAGAACATATTCTTGGAGAAGGCGCTGTATTAAGAAGGGTTATAGAATCCGGCAATATCCCCAACATGATATTCTACGGTCCAAGCGGCACCGGGAAAACAACTGTTGCTAATATAATTGCAAAACAGACGAATCGCAAGCTATACCAGCTTAATGCCACAACAGCTTCTACATCGGATATTAAGGATATTATTGCTCAACTTGATACATTTATGGCACCCGAGGGTGTACTGTTATATTTGGACGAGATCCAGTCGTTCAATAAAAAACAGCAACAGTCTTTGCTGGAATATATTGAAAATGGAAGCATTACCTTGATCGCTTCTACAACCGAAAATCCGTATTTTTATGTATTTAATGCTATTTTAAGCAGATCGACTGTATTTGAGTTTAAGCAGTTATCTTCTTCGTCGGCTCTTCAGGCGATCAACCGCGCGGTAAAGTTTCTTGAGAACAGAACCGCGCTCCATGCATGTGCAGAGAATGGGGCGCTCGAGTACATTGCGTCCGGGTGCGGCGGCGATATTCGCAAGGCACTTAATGCTGTTGAAGTTTTATTTTCTGTCGGAAAGACTGGAAACGGTAGTATAACATTAACGCTTGATGATGCAAAGGCGGTTACGCAAAAAAGTGCGATGCGTGCCGATAGAGATGGCGATAATTATTTTGATATGCTTTCTGCCCTGCAAAAATCGATTCGCGGTTCGGATCCGGATGCTGCGGTGCATTATCTTGCACGGCTGCTGGAGGCAGGTCAAATGCAGGCTGCGTGTCGCAGGCTTATGGTGATTGCTGCTGAGGATATTGGTCTTGCATATCCAATGATCATACCGATTGTAAATGCAAGCGTTGATATGGCGTTGAAATTGGGCATGCCGGAAGCAAGGATCCCTCTGGGAGATGCTGCAGTATTGATGGCAACATCCCCTAAGTCAAACTCAGCACATATTGCGCTTGATAAAGCATTGGAGGATGTGCGGCAGGGTAAGGGCGGCGATTTTCCGAGACATTTACAGAATGTGCATGCCGATACGTATACTATGGAGCGCGAACAGGGATATCAATATCCGCATGACTATCCTAATCATTGGGTAAAGCAACAATATCTTCCGGATAGTCTTGCCGGCACAACATATTATGCATATGGCTCTAACAAGTTGGAACAGGCGGCAATGCAGTACTGGTTGTCTGTAAAGGGAGAATGATTTTGCAGAGAGGAGATACAGATGGATATTCGAGTCGGTGATGTTTTGCTGATGAAGAAGGGACATCCGTGTGGCGAGAAAAAATGGCTTGTATTGCGTACAGGCGCAGATTTTCGACTGCGTTGCATAAAATGTGGTCATGAGATTATGACACCCCGGTTTAAAGCAGAGAAAAACATTCGATCTGTGATTCGTGAGAATTCATCGACAGATTTAAACGGCAGCTGATAATTTCAGCTGCCGTTTTTTTGATTCTGTTAGATGAGTATGCAAAAGCAGATGTATCTGGGGACGATTCTTAGCCAGATATCCGGTAAAAGAAGCGACGTGTTTTTTTAATATTGCGAAGTATACTGGGTACACATCAACTGAAGCGGAGGTGTCATTATGCAAAATCATGCAGGTATAGTTGCGATCTTAAATTTTATAATTAACCTTTTAATGATTGTAGGAACAAACGCGCTGTTTGGTTGCGTCCCGGATTACCGGAGGATCCTCCTTGCAGCAAGCGCCGGTGGTCTTTACGGCGGGGCGTGCTTGTTGCCTCGCTTTGTGTTTCTCGGATATCCCTGGTGGAGAGTTATCTGTCTTGTTGTTGTTGGGATCATTGCTTATGGTATCAATAAGGCTTCTTTAAAAATAATCACGGTGTTTATACTCCTTTGTTTGTCGCTGGATATTGCTGCATCAGCTATATTTTCCAAAGGGATGGGTCAGCTTTTTCTTGCAGGGGGTGTTATGCTCTTATGTTTATATGGGCCTTGTATCAAAATGAGGGGCACGAGTCTTGTTCCTGTAGAGCTATGTTATGGTGGGAAGCATCTGTGCTTGACTGCTCTGAATGATACCGGAAATACACTATATGATCCTGTAACAGGGAAATCAGTCCTGGTTGTTGGTGCAGATATTGCACAGGAATTGACGGGGTTGACAAAGGAACATTTGCGTCGGCCGTTGGATGCTATTGCAAATGCAAACGTTGCAGGATTAAGACTGATTCCGTATCATACAATTGATAAGGCATCGGGAATGCTTTTGGCACTGCATATTCCGTATGTAAAAGTTGGTTCGTGGCATGGAAGTGGATTGATCGCGTTTGCCCCGGAAGGATTAGGCAGGGAGGAAAGGTATCAGGCATTGACCGGAGGTGCATTATGAATCGAATAATTTATTTTTTATTTACAAGGCTGGGATATGTTCGTCAGAATACGGTTTATTATATTGGTGGCAGTGATGTTCTGCCATCACCACTAAAGGGTGATGAGGAACAGAAAGCACTTGAAGGTCTTGAAAAAGGTGATGAGGATGCAAAGCAACTTTTAATTGAGCGAAATTTGCGGCTTGTTGTTTTTATTGCCCGCAGATTTGAAAATACAGGCGTAAATTTAGAGGATTTAATCTCTATCGGCACGATCGGTCTTATAAAGGCTATTAGTACTTATCGTAGAGATAAAAATATTAAAATAGCAACATATGCATCCAGATGCATAGAAAATGAGATATTGATGCACATACGAAAAATATCCGGTCAGAAAGCTGAAATATCTCTTGATGAGCCAATCAATATGGATTATGACGGAAATGAGTTACTCCTATCCGATATTCTCGGTACGGATGAGGATATGATTATGCGTCCATTGGAAGATGATGTTGATTTATATGTTTTACGGCAGGCCGTCAGAGAATTACCGGACAGAGAGCGTGAGATTGTTGTTATGCGTTTCGGGCTTGAAGGACAACAGGAGTTGACACAAAAGGAGGTTGCCCAGAAGTTGGGCATCTCTCAATCTTATATATCAAGATTAGAAAAAAGGATCATGTTGCGACTTCGGAGGGAGTTTTTGCGGCAGACAAGCTGTGTGTAATAGAACTTGAAAAATATTTTTCACTATGCTATAATCGATATAAAACTATATCGATATGATTTTATATCGATAGTAAGCAGGGGTGATAAATGTTGGAACGAAAAGAGATTTCTAAGTCGGTATTAAAGCGTTTACCCGGATACCTGTCCTACTTAAAGAATATTCCCGAGGGGAGTTCGCCCTATATTTCTGCGACTACATTGGCAAACGCGTTGGGTATGGGTGAAGTGCAGGTCAGAAAAGATCTTGCTATGGTTTCTAATGGAGGCCGTCCTAAAATCGGTTATTTCAGAGAAAGCCTTATTGATGATATCAGTCAATTCCTTGGATATGATAATACGACGGATGCCATTCTTGTCGGTGCGGGCAAGCTTGGACAGGCACTGCTCGGTTATAGCGGTTTTGAGGCCTATGGTTTAAATATTTTAGCGTCATTTGATGTTGCTATGAATGCAAATAATTCTATATGCGGTAAGCCTCTTTATGACATGTCGCACATGAACAGTTTTTGCCGTTCCAATAAGGTGCTAATGGGTATTATTACGGTGCCTTCTGAACAGGCACAGAATGTATGCGACCAGATGGTTGCATGCGGAATTAAAGCTATATGGAATTTTGCTCCGACCCATTTGGAAGTTCCTGAAAACATTCTTGTTCAAAATGAAAATATGGCAACTTCTCTTGCTGTGTTGAGTATGCATTTGCAGGTACAGATGAAAGATAAGAAGTAAGGGAGAATGTCTTATATGGAATACAGGATTTTGGGTAAAACCGGTCTTTATATATCACGCATGGGCATCGGCGGTATTCCGGTGCAACGAATTGATCGCGAAGGTACAAAGGAGCTTGTGAAAAAGGCACGCGAGGCCGGAATTAATTTTATTGATACTGCGCGCGGATATACAGTTAGTGAGGAATATTTTGGCTTTGCGCTTGAGGGCATCCGTGATGATTTTGTGATTGCAACAAAAAGCATGGCAAGAACAATGGTACAAATGCAGGAAGATGTTGAGATCAGTCTTAAAAACCTTCGAACGGATTATATTGATCTTTATCAGATACATAATCCGTCGGAAGCGGATTTGGATAGAGTGCAGCAGTCGGACGGTGCGCTGAAAGCGCTTGAAGATGCTAAACTGGCGGGAAAGATCGGACATATCGGCGTTACACTTCATTCGGTTGAATTGTTTAAAAAGGCACTTGATCTTCCCTGGGTGGAGACGATAATGTTTCCTTATAATATTGTTGAAACACAGGCGGAGGAACTAATTGCAATTTGTGCAGAAAGAAATATCGGTTTTATCGATATGAAGCCACTTGCCGGCGGCGCGATTGATGATCCTGTTGTTGCACTGCGATTTATAGCGAATAATAAAAATGTAAGTGTTGTTATTCCCGGAATGGCAACAGTTGATGAACTTACACAGAACATATCGGCTATGGATGATACATCCGGTCTTTCCTGTGAAGAGGAACAAGCGATCATACAGATCCGAAAGGAGTTGGGTACACAGTTTTGCCGTAGGTGCAATTATTGCGCGCCGTGTACAGTTGGGATATCTGTTCCTGCCATGTTCCTGATGGAGGGGTATTATAGTCGTTATAATCTTCGCCAGTGGGCCTGGGACAGATATATGGCAATGAATAAAAAAGCCTCTGATTGTATTGGGTGCGGAATTTGTGAAACGCGTTGCCCGTATGCGCTTCCGATACGGCAGATGCTGAAGAATGTTAAAGATGTTTTTGGTCAATAAAAAAGGTGCCGCTGTTGGGCGGCACCTTTTTTATTACATATCAAATACACCCATAATGATGATTCCGGTAATTGTAACAAAAATAGCAGCATAATGTTTCCAACTTAATTTTTCCTTCAGGAATATCCTGCTCCATAGTACGGATGCCATACAGTATGAGGAAATAATTGGTGCTGACATAGCTACATGCTCTTCATCAGCTAACGCATAAATGTATGCAAACTGACCGGCAGTTTCAAACAAAGCACCTACATATTTGGGCGCTTCCATCTTTGGAATAAGACGTTGACGTTTAATGACGATTGTATATATAAAGCAAACCGCGCCTGCAGCTAAGAAGGTCAGTTCGTATGCGACATTGGCAGAATCTTCATTCAGAGATTCCAGAACGATACTGTCTGCAAATGTTCCTGCTGCATCTAAAATACAGTAAGCGATCGGTAGAGCAAGTGCAAGCCAGGATTTTGCATACTTATAATTGGAAGCTTCCTGACGGCGCGCGCGAAGCTCTTTGTCTTCAGATGCTTCGACGATGCCTAAACCAATGACGCCGATACATGCTAAAGCAACAGCAATATATTGAAGCGGATGGTCCATTTCGGCACTGCCGAAAATAAGGCTAAGTATTGCAACGAGTGCGCCGGAGGCATTGCAAATAGGGGAGGAGATAGATAACTCAATGTAACGCAGACCAATATATCCCATAGCCATTGAAAGGATATACAAAAGGGAGACAGGCAGATATGTAATGATGATCTGCATAGATATTTCCACGCCACCGATGAAGATCTCATATGCGGCGTGCAGACCCATAACAAGACCGACAGCCATGATCATCTTTAAATGGCTGTACGGATCTTTTGCATCCCGGCAACCTATTTTAGAGAAGAAATCGGATCCGGACCAACATAAAAGTGCAATAATAGCAAACCAAAACCAATTCATATTTATATACCTACCTTATCATAATGATATCAGGCCTGTATTAATCATTTGCTGCAGACTTGAAAGAATTCCCAGTTTTGCGTGATGCCAGGTCAGACCGCCCTGGAAATATACTGCAAACGGAGCGCGAATAGGTCCGTCAGCAGAAAGCTCGATAGAGGATCCTTGTATAAATGCGCCGGCTGCCATAATGACTTTGTCGTTGTAACCAGGCATTTCCCAAGGCAATGGTGTTGCAAATGAATCAACGGGAGCAGCCGCCTGAATTCCTTTACAGAATGCAATCATGCCTTCCTCACTTTTTAATTCGATGGCTTGTATAATATCGTGCCGCGTTTCGTTTGCGGAAGGGACACATCGAAAGCCTAACGGCTCGTAAAGGCTTGCTGCAAAAATCGCGCCTTTTTCCGCAGATGCAACAACATTTGGTGCAAGAAAAAAGCCTTGGTATAGCGCGGGCATCAGACCTAAGTTTGCACCTACCTCTTGACCGAGACCGGGCGCAGACAGACGGTAAGCGCAACGTTCAACACATTCCTTTGTTCCGCAAATATAGCCTCCGATCGGGGCAAGACCACCACCCGGATTTTTTATGAGTGAACCAACGACCATGTCAGCACCGACATCGGACGGTTCAATGATTTCTACAAATTCACCATAGCAGTTATCGACCATGCATATAATATCAGGTTTGATATTTTTAATAAATGCTATTAATTCACCGATCTGTGATACAGAAAACGTCGGACGGGTTGCATAACCCTTGGAGCGCTGAATCGTTACAAGCTTTGTTTTATTATTGATTGCCGCACGTATGTTTTCATAGTCAAATGAACCGTCATTAAGCAAATCGACCTGACGATAGGAAACGCCATATTCAGCGAGGGAGCAGGGACTGCTACGAATGCCGATTACTTCTTGTAGTGTATCATAAGGAAGTCCAACCGGTGAGAGCAGTTCATCTCCGGGTAGTAAATTTGCGGATAGAGCAACTGTTAGTGCGTGTGTTCCGCAGGTGATCTGCGGCCGTACAAGTGCGGCCTCGGTATGGAAAACGTCTGCATAAACCTTCTCCAGATTGTCTCTTCCTACATCGTCGTAACCGTATCCTGTTGTCGCAGCGAAACAGGCGGCAGAAACACGATTTTTTTGCATGGCCGATATGACCTTTGCCTGATTATATTCGGCAATCTCATCAATTTTTGAAAAGCGAACCTTTAACTGCTCTAAAACGGATTGACCATAGTTATATACATAGGAAGAAATTCCCATATTATTATAAAGATCTAACAGTTCCTCCATGTTACTCCTCTTTCTGTATGTTTCTAAAAATTTCATTTGCAATATTATTGAGAGTCTCCGGTCTTGATACAATCAGACCTGTATCTTCTTCGCCCAGGATAAGCAAAGTATCGCCTGGTTTGATCTGAAACAGTTCGCGAGCCTCTTTTGGTATAACGATCTGTCCCTTGTCGCCGACCTTGCAAGTGCCATAAACCCGGCGTATATTAGATTTTCCGAGAATATGTTTACCGCTTGCCAAGTAATCACTCCGTTCACATTTTTCCTACTTTTCATACTTTTACAGTATAAATATTTCCGCCTCGGTTGTCAAGTCTGAGGCGGATTATATTGACTTAGTTTCTTCTGCGTCGATTACCAAAAAACATAAAGAACAATCGCAGGAGCTGTGCAAGAGATACGGCAACGGCGGCTACATATGTCATGGCGGCTGCGGTAAGTGTTTTCCTTGCACCTTGTAGCTCTTTCTGTGTTAAAAGTTCACCGTCTCTGATTGCATTAAGCGCTCGTCGGCTTGCATTAAATTCGACCGGTAGTGTTATAAGCTGGAACACAAAAGACAACCCGAAGCAAGCGATTCCAATATATATGAGCACGTCAGAAAAAGCACCAAACGCAGAGAAGAGAATGCCGAGCAGAATGAGCGGCAGCGCAATTTTTGTGCCGAAATTTGTTACAGGAACGATGGCAGCACGGAGCTTGATCGGGAAATAGTTATCGTTATATTGGACGGCATGTCCCGCTTCGTGGCAGGCGACACCGATCGCTGCGGTTGATGTGCTTTCATATACACTGTCTGACAGACGAATTGTGTTGTTTTTAGGATCATAGTGATCTGTCAGGTTGCCGGATATATGTTCTATTTTGACACCATGCACACCGTTAAAAGATAAAACACGCTGTGCGGCCTGTGCGCCCGTAATACGCCGTGAGGATAATTGAGAAGCATACTTCTTAAAGGTCCTGTTAACCATTACATTTGCCAGCAGTGCAAGTATAAGGCACGGAAGAACAATATAAAGATATGACCAGTCAAATGTATAATAATAGGGATAGTATACAAGCATATAAAATCTCCTTTTAAACAGGATTTAGAGGTTTGCCTTATTAGTATATCCAAAAAACAGATCATTTTCAATGCATAATATTATATGGATTTATTTATTTACAACTAAAATACTTTTATGTATAATGGATAATATTAGATTATAAGGAGAAGTGTATGGAATTTTTATATGTTCTTGAAAAATGTAGGTTACCTATACTGAATGAATTTATGCTCCTTATCACAAAACTTGGCGAGGAGACAACATTTCTTGTTGTTGCTTTGATGCTGTTTTGGTGTATTGATAAAAGAAAGGGATATTTTATTCTTTCTGTTGGCTTTGTTGGCACGATGCTTAATCAGTTTATGAAGCTTATGTTTCGAATTCCGAGGCCCTGGGTGCTTGATAGTAATTTTACAATTTTGGAACAGGCACGTGAGGCGGCTACCGGCTATAGTTTTCCAAGTGGTCATACACAGAGCGCTGTAGGAACGTTTGGTGCAATTGCGTATACTTCTAAAAATCGGTTAGTACGCACGATTATGCTTTTAATTGCGGTACTTGTACCTTTTTCAAGAATGTATATCGGTGTACATACGCCGCTTGATGTTACTGTAGCTGCGGCTATGGCAGTTGCGATTATATTTTTGTTAAGACTTGTTGTATATGGCAACGATGGAAAATGTTTTCCGATATTATTGGCTGTTATGTCGGTGATATCGATGTTATATTTACTGTTTGTTCTGTATTTTCCGTTTCCTGAGGCGATTGATTCAATCAATCTTGCTTCCGGTACTAAAAACGCATTTACTATGATTGGCGCAATCTTGGGACTGAATGTTGTGTATATCATTGATGAAAAATGGCTACATTTTTCTGTAAAAGCCGTTTGGTGGGTGCAAATCATTAAGGTCTTGATCGGTCTAATGTTAGTGCTTGCTGTGAAAAGCGGATTAAGTACGCCACTTGCAACACTGTTTGGCGAATCGATTGGAAGAGCTGTACGGTATTTTTTGGTCGTGATCGTTGCCGGCACACTTTGGCCGCTTTCATTTAAATGGCTTGCTAAGATAGGAAGAAAGGTGTAGGGAATGCCCCTTATAGTGTTTGTTCTTGTTGCAATTATAATTTTGACGATTGTCAGCGGAGGATATATTTTTCTAATCGGCTGCGTCAGAAGAAAAGAAACGGCTTGGCTTGTGGAAGAGGAGATCAGAAAGACTCCCTATGGCAAATATTATGATCATGTTGTTTCTGCAAACCAGTGGCTTATCGATCATAATGCACAGGAATATCAGATTATGAGTGATGATGGATTAAGGCTCGTTGGCCTATGGGTTCCTGCAAATGAGCCAAGGGGGACGATACTTCTTGCGCACGGATACCGCAGTACAAAACTGGTAGACTTTGGCCTGGTATTTGAGCACTATCATTCACTTGGTATGAACATTTTAGTTCCGGATCAGCGCAGTCATGGAAAAAGTCAAGGTAAATTTATCACCTTTGGCATTAAAGAAAGCAAAGATATGCGCAACTGGATTGAGTTCCACAACAAAACATTTGGAAAATATGAGATGATCCTCAGCGGATTATCTATGGGTGCATCGACAGTTCTGTATTTAGCGGATGAGCCTCTTGATGATAATGTGAAGGGGATCATTGCAGATTGTGGATTTACTTCACCAAAGGAAATCCTTTCTTCTGTGTTCCGTAAAGTTATACATCTTCCGGCTGTTCCGTCTATTTGGGTAACGGATCTGTTTGCAAGAATACTTGCTGGATTTAGCCTAACGCAGAAGGATACTCGAAAAACGCTTGCCAGAAGTCGCTTGCCTGTTTTACTGATACATGGAACAGATGACGGCTTTGTTCCTTGTTATATGACGCAGCAAGGGTATGATTCATGCACAAGTCAAAAGAAATTGCTGCTTGTTGAAGGGGCAGATCATGGCGTGAGCTTTTTGGTTGATACGAAAAGATATATTTATATGATTCTTGACTTCTTGCACGATTGCTTAGATAGCTTTGGAAAATGATATAATGCATTATAAATAGAGAGGGAAATGAAATATGCAAGCAATTCGCGTTAAACGACTGAAGGAGAATGCAAAGCTTCCAACATATGGCTCTGAGCAGGCAGCAGGCGCAGATCTGTATGCGTGTTTGGATGAGGATGTGATTATTGCTCCCGGAGAATCTGTATTTATTGCTACCGGTCTTGCAATGGAAATACCACAGGGATACGCAGGGCTGATTTATGCCAGAAGTGGACTTGCTTGTAAGAAAGGCCTTGCTCCTGCCAATAAAGTTGGTGTTGTTGACAGTGATTATAGAGGCGAGTTTATGGTATGCCTTCATAATCACGGCATTATGCCGCAGACTGTTTGTAATGGTGAGCGTGTGGCACAGCTTGTAGTTACGCCGGTAATTACGCCGTCTTATTGTGAGGTAGATTTGTTGTCTGATACTGCAAGAGCAGGCGGCGGCTTTGGATCAACCGGAAAATAAGGTATAAAGATGTAAATATATGTCTATGTAAGTATTACCAGTGAAATAAATAGAATGGGAGATATATGGATATATTTGGTGCGATCATATAGCTTCTTGGCGGCATTGCCTTGTTTCTTTATGGTATTGAGGTTATGGGTGATGGACTCAAGAATAGTTCCGGTACCAAACTGAAGCGTATTCTTGAAAGGGTTACAGGTAATGTGGTGATCGGTGTCCTTACAGGAACACTCGTTACAGCAGTCATTCAAAGCTCTACAGCCACGATTGTATTTACAGTTGCGTTGGTTGTCGGTATCATACTTTTGGTGTTCGTTAAAACAAAAACGGCAAAAACAATCGGTGATATTTTTATCGGCTTCGGTGTGCTGTTTATCGGTCTGAATTTGATGACGGATGGCGTGAAGCCTTTGATCTGTTCTTCAGCATTTGAAGCATTTTTGACGCTCTTTACGAATCCCTTATTTGGTTTGGTTCTTACAGTTATTGTCCAGAGTTCTTCTGCTACAGTCGGCATGATGCAGACGGTCGCTTCTGCATCAGCTGCCTCTGGTGGTGCAGTGATTACCTTCGCGATGGCGTATTCTATTATCATGGGTATTAACTTGGGAACTTGCGTAACAACAGCAATGGTGTATTCCATCGGCTCGTCGAAGGATGCAAAGCGCACAGGTGTTGTTCATATTGCCTTTAATACGATCCATACTATGAGTATCTTCGCGCTGTTCATGCAGGTAATGATGATGCGTATTTATTAGAGAAAGAGCGTCGTCATCGACAATATATTGTGCTGCTTGATGCAATTAAGGCTTGATTTAGATGGCTTAATAATCACCCCGGTTTGTACAAAAGTACAAACCGGGGTGATTTTATTATTTATAGGATCAATAGAACAGGAGGTCAGAGTAGGTTGGATACGGCCAGTATTTTTTATCTGTAAGCTGTTCCAGTTTGTCTGCATCCTCACGGACAGAATTCATTCCTGAAACAATCACATTTCTATAATACAGGGCTGCATCTTCAGCATTTTCGGGAATAGATTTCAGATCGCCGCGCAGTTTGATACATTTCGTGTAGAGAGAATCTGTTGTAGAAGAAAGTTCGTTGATCAAATCACTCTCAGCGGTGCACGGCATATTAAGAGCTTTTTTTGAAAGCATCGTATCGCACAGCGCCTTTGTATAGGATGTTGCGGCAGGTAGGATCTGCTGAAGAACCATATCGATGCAAGTGCGCGCTTCGATATTAACGATTTTACAGTATGCTTCAAGATGAATCGCATATCTTGCATGAAATTCTGCTTTTGTAAAGATGCCATGCTTTGTAACGAGCTGAACGTTCTTTTCGGAGACGTATGCCGGAAGACTCTCAGCAGTTGACGGGAGGTTGCTAAGGCCTCTTTTTTTCGCTTCCAGCTTCCATTCCTCTGAGTATCCGTTGCCGTTAAATATAATACGTTGATGTTCGGTAAGTGCCTCGCAGACAAGCTTTTGCAGGGCCGTATCAAAATCTTCGGCAGACTCCAGTTCATCAGCAAACTGGGACAATACTTCAGCCATGATCGTATTTAGCGCAATGTTCGGACCGGCAATGGATTGAGAAGAGCCTAGCATGCGGAATTCAAACTTGTTGCCGGT
>JAZNNK010000154.1:0-12514 GCA_045580205.1 Faecousia sp. | reverse complement strand
ATAAGCAGTAACCGCCGGCAATACGCTGGCAGTAATAGGAATGATAAAAGCACAAGGCATATTAAAGATCGTCTGACTGAAATTATAGATTCCCTTCAAACTGGCGGCGACCTGGTCATACAGATTGCCGGTAGACATTGCACTTTGAGAAACGGTCAATTCCTGCTTGAGCACATCAATCAACGGGATAGTATAACTGTTGGTCTCTAAAAGATCTACCAGTCTGCCCATATACAGTCCGGTCTCAATCACCGTCAGCAACTGCAGGCCGGCAGAGCCAATGGTAATAGGAATGGCAATTGCCAGCAAACCTTTCGCGGTAGCACCAACGCTATGCGCAGTTTCACTTGTCTTTGGCAGTTCCCGATAAGCCGGTCGCAGTTTACCGTATAAATAAAACACTGAAATCAGACAGCTAAAGGTTACGCCCAAAATTGCGCCGCCTGCCGCCATGACCACGCTTCCGGTAGCCTGCATCAGCGCAAAAGCTGCCGCAAGGCCCATGATCAGCTTGCACACTGCCTCCAGCATTTGAGAGTTCGAGGTAGGCCGCATATTTTCCTGCCCTTGGAAAAAGCCCCGATAAGTTGAAATAAAGCCCATCAACAGCGCACAGGGGCCTAAACACAAAATCGCAAACCATGCATCCGGCTGCTCCAGCCAGGCAGCAAGCTGCCGACACATCAGGATCATCAACAGACTGCTGACCAGACCCAACGCAAAGAAGATCGCCCGGGAGGTCTTATAGACACGCCGCACCTGATTATATTGACCCAGCGAATTGGCCTGACTGATCATCCTGCTCATGGCAACAGGCAAACCCGCCGTAGAGATCATCAGCAGTACCGAGTAAATATCATAGGCTGTGGTAAAGTAGCCGTATCCCTGGTCTCCGATGATCATTTTCAGCGGTATCTTATAAAATGCCCCTATAAGCTTCACCACCGCCGTTGCTATCGCAAGCAGCGCCGCACCGTGAAGAAACGTTTGCTTTTTTCCGGCTTCAGACATACATTACTCCTTGCTTTCCGCGAATAATCGAGGAATCGCGTAATCCGTCAATTCTTCCACGACCGCCTTTAAATCGATCGTTAAAAATTTCCCGTTCTGGTACAGCACCTTACCTTTTACCATTGTCATGGCAACATCCGACCCTTTTGCGCTATAAACAAGCGCATTGAGCACATTATGACACGGCATCAGGTGCGGTGCAGAAAAATCCACCAGAATAACATCTGCATCCATACCCTCTTTGATCATACCGCACTGCTTTGCCCGTCCCTGTGCCTGCGCGCCACATACGGTTGCCATCATAAGAGGTGCAGAGGTCGGCATCGCGTCCTTGCCGCCGGACTGAACACTCAGCGCCATGCCCTGCATGCAAGCAAATAAATCCATGTTGCCACACTCGGTAACACCGCCTGTTCCCAGAGCAACGTTCATTCCCGCCTTGATACAATCGAGGACAAACGCAGCATTCGTGCCTGTTTTTGCATAGGAAGTCGGCATAGCTGCCACAGACACCTTCTTTTTACCAAGCAGAGCTATTTCCGATTCGCTGAGATATGCACAGCCTGCAGCAACGGTATTCGTTGCAAACATACGATGGCAATTCAGCAGTTCTGCCGGCTCTAAACCGCTTCTTTCTACACAAGAATCTACTTCCTGTCTGGTTTGTGCTAAATGCAGCTGCATACCCAGATCCTTTTCTGCAGCATAATCTGCCAGTGCTTCCCACAGCTTATAATTACTGGTATATTCCGCATAAATGCCGCAGTCAATGCGTATGCGGCCGTCATCATATCCGTTCCACTTCTGCACGGTATCACGCAACTGCACGCACTGCTCATCCGTTTCAAAATCAAAATCCTCGCAGGCGTCAATAAAACGGTTGGCAGACAGCGCGATATTTGCCTTTATACCGCTTTCGGCTACTGCCTGCGCAGTTGCCTCTGGATAATAATACAGGTCTGACACGGAAGTTATTCCAAACCGGAGGCATTCAGCAATAGCTAAAAGAGCCGCCGCCTTTGCACTGCGTGCATCCATTTTCGATTCCTTATCCAATTGAATCTTAAGCGCATCTGCTGCCGGGCTGTCATCCAGCAGCGACCGCAGCACTGTACTTGCCAAATGTGTATGGCAGTTGATAAGACCCGGCATCGCAACCATTCCTGTTCCGTCGATAATCGTCAACGGCTTCTCCTCGGGTGCGGTTTTCCCGACATAGGAGATCTTTCCCTCTGACACGCCAATATATCCGCCAAACAACACATCCATGCGTTCATTCATCGTTACCACAGTAACATTCGAAATCAGCGTATCCATATGGCATCTTCCTTTCCTGTTAAAGCATAGAAACTATCTCTTGTTTCTGCCGGAGCACACTGTCGAGCTGCTCGATATACTGCTCCGGAAACTTTGGATTATGAAATCTTTGCAATGTCCCATCCGGGAAATTGACCTTTGTCATACCACCGCCGCCTAACGATACGATAGTATGTGTTTCTTCCATCATATAAATGTTATACAGACAGTCTTCTCCTTTTTTGCTCCATCCCACATTTTCAAAGCTGCCTGACATATATTTTTGTCTATAAAGATAATACGGCTTATAGTGCCGATGACGAAGCATCTTTTCCGCATAGACAAGCATTTGTCCTACCTCTTCACAAGAAGGCAGATCTGCCCGTCTTTCAAATAGGTCTGCGCCCTTTTTCAGTGCAAGCGTATGCACTGTGATATTGGATGGCTCACACTGTAAAATCCTGTCCAGTGAGCGGCAGAACCCTTCTGCCGTATCCTGCGGAAGTCCGGCAATCAGATCCATATTGATCCGGTCAAAGCCTGCCTCTGCCGCATCATGATAACAGCGCAATACATCCTCTGCTGTATGCGGTCTGCCGCATACGCGCAGAATATTATTTTGCATCGTCTGCGGATTGATGCTAATGCGGTCGGCTCCGTGCAAACGCAATGCGCGAAGCTTTTGCGGATCAAGTGTATCGGGACGGCCTGCCTCTACCGTAAACTCCAGACATCCGGACAGATCAAAGCTGTTTCCAACACTCTCAAGCAACGTTGTCAATTGCGCTGCAGACAGCGTCGTCGGTGTTCCTCCGCCTACATATACGGCACGAACGTTTCTTCCGGAATTTTCCAGCAGTTTTCCGGTCAGCTCTATCTCCTGCATAAGCGCCTGAAGGTATGGCTCGATCAACTCTGTTCTTTTGCCTATGCTCCGGCTGACAAAGCTGCAATATGTACATCTTGTTGGACAAAACGGGATACCCACATACAGCGAGACATCCCTGGCGTCTATCTTTTTCCCTGCATTAACCGTCGAAACAGAGCAATCAACCGCCAGCTCACATCGCTGCGGCTGCACAAAATAAACATCCCGCAAAAGGCGTTTCGCAGAAGTCTGTGTTCCCCCCTCCTGCAAATGTCGGGTGGATATCTTTGTCGGACGAACGCCTGCCAGCGCACCCCATGCAGGTATCTGCAGCAAATGCGGTAAGGCAGCCAAATAATAACTCTGCTGTAATATCTGACGGCGCATACGTACTGTCTCGTGCTCGCACTTCAGCCGTCGAACTGCACGGGTTCGCTTGCCGCACACGGAAATTTCCGTAACTGCCGTAAGCCAATGACTGCCACGACACAGTTTAGAAACGGAATCTATCTGATCTTCTACAGAAAAAAGCGCCATATGCAGTTGTTCGATCGCGTACCGGTCCTCATGACCAACAAGTTGAATATTCATAACAGGCCTTTCAGATACGGATTGGTCTTTTTCTCTGTGTCCAATGTCGTTGCCTCACCGTGCCCGGGATAAACTGTATAATTTCTTTCAAGACTGCCTATGCGCTTTAAAGACTGACAAAGCACAGGCCACGAGCCGCCGGGCAGATCCGTTCTGCCGCATGAGCCTGCAAACAGTGTATCTCCTGAAAAAAGCGCATCCTCGCACAGTAAGCAGACAGAACCGGGTGTATGTCCCGGTGTGTGCAAAACACGAAGCTCCATTCCGGCAAGTGCAAGCACCTGCCCGTCGCAAACTGTGTTTGTATAAAAAAGCGGACCGGCTGTCATCTGCTGCGGCATTGACAGATCCTCTGCGCACAAATAGACTGCGCAGCCGGTCTGTTGTGCCAGCTGCCGCACACCGCCGACGTGATCAAAATGACCGTGCGTCAAAATGATCGCCTCCGGCGCTTTCTCCAGCATCTGCAATTGCGCCTGCACAACCTCCGGCCAATCGCCGGGATCGATCAAAACACAACTTTGCCCGCCATCTTTACACAGGATATAACAATTTGTTTGATATGCCCCCAAGGGCACCGTATGGACACTCAGCATATATCATTCTCCCCGACGCGGCATTTCCATTAGCTGTTGTGTATCTAAGATAAGTGTTACCGGTCCGTCATTGACCGATTCCACCTGCATATCCGCGCCAAATCTGCCGTGCTGCGGTATATGTCCTAACTGCGCGCAGCACTGCAGAAAGTACTCATATAAGGCATTGGCTTTTACAGGCTCTGCCGCACCGGCAAAACTGGGGCGTCTGCCCTTGCGGCAGTTGCCATAAAGGGTAAACTGGCTGACTACCAGAACCTGTCCGCCCACATCAGCAAGACTTAAGTTCATCTTCCCGTCAGCATCCTCAAACATTCGAAGACCCAATATTTTTTCCGCCAGATACAGGCCGTGCTGCTCGGTATCCTCCGGTCCGACACCAAGAAGGATCAAAATCCCCTGGCCGATTTTTCCAACCGTTTCGCCGGAGATGGTTACACTGGCAGATTGCACTCTTGTAACAACCGCACGCATATTGACCCCTCCTTTACATCAAAATACTCAGTTTTGTCCTCTTCTGGAACCCAAAACATCACGAACATTCAGCAATCGATTGCGGATCGTTTCCAATTCCTCAACATTCTTTACCTCGAAACGCACTGTAAAAACAGAATGTCCATCAGGCATATCTTTACCGAACAGTTCCTTGACGCGAACCCTTGAAGATGTCATAACCGTTGCCACATCCAGTAGCAGACCATCACGGGTAATACAATCTAACTCCAACGTCGTCTCAAACGGCTGATCGCACACACAATCCCAGCGAACCCGCACCCACCGCGCAGCCTGAATCGGTTCAAAACGGTTCGCTGCATTCGGGCAGTCCTGCCGGTGAACAGAAACACCATATCCCTTTGTGATAAACCCGATAATGCTATCACCCGGAACCGGTGTGCAGCACTTTGCAAATTTGATCATGCAAGAATCAATATCCTCCACGATCACGCCGTTTACACTGTGCCGGTTTTTAGGCGCCGTTTCCGGATCCGGTCTGAGCGGACTGTTCTGCATGACGCGTTCATTCGTCTGCGCTTTTACTGCACGGTTGATATCATCACGGATCTTCCCGACAACTTTGACTGCGGTAAGACCGCCGTAGCCGATAGCAGCATACATATCCTCCCAGTTATCGAAGGAAAGCTTTTTCAAAAGCTGCGGGCTGACCTCCGGATCAATCGTAATAGACAGCGGAAGGCCCACTCTGCGCATTTCCGCTTCAAACGAGCTGCGGCCATGAATAACATTTTCTTCACGTTTTTCTTTTTTGAACCACTGCTTGATCTTCGTGCGCGCCTGATTACTCTTGCAAATATTAAGCCAGTCTCTGCTTGGACCCTTTGCGGATTTTGAGGTAATGATCTCAACAATATCGCCATTTTGAAGCGGCGTATCGATATTGCTGATCCGGTTGTTGACCTTAGCACCCATCAGGGCATTGCCAACGCCCGAATGGATCGCATATGCAAAATCAATAGGTGTTGAACCTGCAGGCAGAGAAACAATCTTGCCCTTGGGCGTAAAAACGAACACCTCATCGTCAAACATATCGATCTTCAGCGAGTGAACATAGTCCTCTGCATCGGTATCCTGCTGACTTTCCAAAAGTCTGCGGACCCACTCAAACGCCTTTTCATCACCGCTGCCTTGCTTATATTTCCAGTGCGCTGCAATACCGTATTCTGCAATCTCATGCATTTCCCATGTCCGGATCTGCACTTCAAACGGAATGCCCTGCTTACCAATCACTGTGGTATGCAGGCTCTGATACATATTCGGCTTCGGCGTGGAAATATAGTCCTTAAACCGGCCCGGGACAAGATTAAACAGATCGTGTATATGTCCTAAAACATTATAGCAGTTGGGAATCGTATCGACGACCACGCGGAAGGCATAAATATCATACAGCTCATCTAACGATTTGCCCTGAATATTCATTTTCCGATAGATAGAATATACATGCTTAATGCGTCCATAGACAGTGCATCCGATGCCCATATCAGACAGGCGCTCGGATATCTTCTGCTGAATCATTTGCATAAAAGCTTCATCCTGCTCTTTATGCGCCTTCAGATACTCCATAATATTATCATAGCCGGCAGGATCAAGATACCGCAAGGCGATATCCTCCAACTCCCACTTGACTCTCTGCATACCAAGACGGTGTGCAAGCGGTGCATAGATGTCCATTGTCTCACGGCACTTGCTGATCTGCTTCTGCGGAGTCTGGTACTGCATCGTACGCATATTATGAAGCCGGTCTGCGATCTTAATTAGCACGACACGGATATCTCTGGACATTGCCATAAACATCTTACGCAGATTCTCCATCTGCTGCTCTTCTGAACTGGAGAAATTCGCACGCGTCAGCTTTGTAACGCCCTCAACCAGTTCCGCCGTAACGGTACCGAAACGCTTTGCAATATCTTCATAGGATGCATCTGTATCCTCAATACAATCATGAAGCAGCGCGCCTAAAACGGCATCCTGATCCAATCCGATCTCCGCAACAATCTGTGCTACGGCCAGCGGGTGAATAATGTACGGTGAGCCATCCTTTCGCTTTTGATCCTTATGCTTCTCCCTCGCATACTCCACCGCCTGCTGAATGATCGTGATATCCGTATCGGGCATACATTTTTCAATTGTAGTACATAATGATTGATAATGTTCTGCAAAACTTTCCATTTTCTCAACTCTCTTTCGCGGAGACAAGCTGCTGCATCGTCCGGCTCTCATTCAAGTCTGCCTTCTGCTGCTGTGAAGACAGACGAATCGTTATGTATTGATGATAACGGCTTACCTCAAGCAAACCAACGTCAGCAAATATATCCAGACAAACCATCAGCTTGCCAAGACTAAACGCGCAGCCCGACCACCGAACGATCTTTCTGCACAGGCACATCGGGGTCTCCTCAATCACTTCCTGTGGGCAAGAAGCAAGATACCTCCACACCATGCCGAGTGTATTTCTGTCGGGAAGCAACTGCTCTGCTGCAGCTGCCGTCAATGTTCCTGCGCACAACGCACGGTATCCTGCAATATCTGCAGAGCATTCTTCTGTACAGGAAGGACGAATGTCCAGAATGTTCATCTGTACCGTACGCTCGCCGCGATATTCATTGACCTGCGGCAGAAATGCTATGTCCACAATCTCCCCTTCTGTTACAGAGGCGGATTTCGGTGTTGCGGAAAAGTAGATCGCCTGCGTAACGCGTTTACCGTTGCGAAGACGAAGCCGCATATGGCGGCCATTCCCAACCACGCTGATTCTCTCGATCGTCATCTGCTTGGCCACCAGGACCGGCTTCGGACAACCGTTTCCGCACGGCTCGAGACATTCCAATGAATCAATATTTGCAACCGTCAGCATTTCCGGCGGTATAACGCAGTCAGCCTCCAAAACAGTATGCGGTGTGTCGTCTGCATAGTACTGCTGCGCTAAAGCACAGATCTGCTCACGGAACTGATCGATCTTATCTGTACTGATTGTAAATCCGGCAGCAAGCTCATGACCGCCGTAGCTTTCCAAAAGCGATGACAGCTTCGTAAGTGATGCAAACAGATTAAAACCGCCATAACTGCGGGAGCTGGCTTTTCCGTGTTCTCCATCGATACAGATCAAAAATGTCGGACAACAGTATTCTTCAGAAATACGGCTGGCAACGATCCCGACAACGCCCTGATGCCATCTGCTGTCTGCCAAGACGATCGCATCCGGTGTCTGACGGGGAAGCATGGAAACCACCTGCTGATAGATTTCCGCCTCCACTGACTGCCGTTCACGGTTTAATTCACACAAAGCCGCAGCAAGCTCCTCTGCGCGCATTTCATCATGCGTCAGAAGAAGCTCCACCGCCAGATCGATCTGTCCCATACGGCCTGCCGCATTGATTCGAGGCGCAAGGATATAACCAACCGATGACGCGTTCATTGACTCCATCTCGCAACCGCTTTGACGGATCAGCGCGGCAAGCCCCGGTCTTTTTGTCCTACGGAGAGATTCCAGTCCTCTTGACACAAATACGCGGTTTTCTCCACAAAGGGGCATAACATCCGCAACTGTTCCCAGACATACCATATCCGCATACGTATCCAAGATATCGTGCTGACTGCCGCACAGTGCCGCCGCCAGTTTGAAAGCTACGCCGACACCGGAAAGGCCCTTATGCGGATACGTACAATCTGCGCGGTGCGGATCAACGATCGCCGCAGCTTCCGGAAGAACAGCCTTACATTCATGATGATCTGTAATGACCAGTGTAATCCCAAGCTGCCTGCACAGAAGCGCTTCTTCCATCGCAGTAATACCGCAATCTACCGTAATGATCAGCTTTACGCCTTCTGCCGCAAGCCGATCAATCGCGATCTTGTTGAGTCCGTAGCCCTCCTCCAGCCTTCCGGGAATATACGGCACACACGCGCCTCCCTGACCGCAAATAAAATCCGTTAACAGGCAGGTCGCTGTTACACCATCAACATCATAATCACCAAAAACCGCAATCTTATCACCGTGTGAAAGTGCTTCTTTTACTGCTGCGACAGCTTTATGCATGTCCGTGAGTAAAAACGGGTCCTGCAAAGGCGCATCGCAGCAAAGATACCTCTGCGCCTGCTGTACACTCTGCATTTTTCGTGATGATAAAATCATTGCCGCCAAAGGCGGATAGCCGCCGTTTGTCAGCGCATTAACCGCCTCCATCCCCGGTTCGGAGATGTTCCAGATTCCATACTTCAAAACATAACACATCCAATTATAACATTTCCTTATATTATAACAAAAACGTGCTCATTGCACAATAGGAAGTTGGAAATTTTCGTCATATCCTTGTATTATGTTTTTATGCCTGTTGCTCAGACTGAATAACGCTTTTTGCAGCTGTGGTTAAGACAGGCGCAATAAGCATTCCCCATACGCCCCAAAACCGATATCCTATATACAACGCAAGCAGCGTCAGCAGCGGGTCTATTCCTAACTGTCTGCCAACAATACGCGGCTCAAGCATGGTGCGGGTCAATATCGCTACTGCAAAAATGCACAGCAGACCAACCGCGCGTACGGTTTCCCCCTGCAAAAAACTCAATAGTGCCCAGGGCACAAGAACCGTACCCGTACCAAGCAGCGGAACTGCATCTACTATTGCCACCAAAAGGCCCCACGCAGGTGCATACGAAACACGCAAAAGCAGCAACCCTACCGTAACGATGCTATACGTGATCAGCGCTAGCTTTCCTTGCGCCTTAAACCAGCCGGCAAGCGCCTTTCTTGCCCTGTGCAGTGCGGGCAGATACTGCTCTTTCCAGCTTTTTGGCATTTTTTTACGGATACCTGCTTTGATCTTTGGAAGTCTTCCGGATATAAAAAAAGCAGACAGTATCCCCGTTCCGACACCCAGCGCACCATCCGGAACCCCGCTGATCACAGAAGAGACCACTGCAGGAACTTTCTGCGTTACCTGCTCCACAACAGCTGTTCCGTCATGAAAGAAATCCAGCACAGTACGGGTCAGCACAGGCCGGACCCCTTCCGGAGTCTGCTGTGCAGCAGAGACAAGAAAATCCTGTAAAAGCAACATTCCCCTCTGAGCCGTCGCTTCTATATCCGGAACCGCCTGTACAAGACTTTTCAGTTCTTTGATCAAAAAGGCCCCTAAAACCGATATCATCGCTAACAGTAAAACAAGCAATACGGTTACACCCAGCCCCGATGCCACCGATCGCGGCAATCCAAGTCTATGCTGCCCCAGCCTGACTGCCGGCTCAGCCGCCAATGCGATCACCGCGCCAAACAAAAATGGCAGCAAAAGCGGAAGCAAATACTTAATTCCGAGCCACATACCAAAAAAGACCGCCACTGCTGTCAATAACTTTTTGCCGGAAAACTCTGACATAATTACCCCTTTCTTCCTT
The DNA here is from genome assembly GCA_045580205.1 of Faecousia sp. Lineage (GTDB taxonomy): Bacteria > Bacillota > Clostridia > Oscillospirales > Oscillospiraceae > Faecousia. The sequence continues at coordinate 2,245 of JAZNNK010000154.1, read as the reverse complement.
TTCTTGCGGACAGAACTTGCATTTTATAAAATATATGTTATGATAAACATAAGCTGAAACAGAAAATTTCGACGAATTTTAACAGTATATACAGGAGGAGATCGCATGGCAAGCTATCCCAAGTATTATATTGTGGAAGCCTCAGCGCTTCCGGAGGTATTCCTGAAAGTTGCAGAGGCAAAACGTCTTTTATCCACCGGCGAAGCGCCCACTGTAAATGAAGCTACGCGGATAGTCGGTATCAGCCGCAGTGCTTTTTATAAATATCGGGGCGCGGTCCTTCCGTTTCAAAACATGATGACTGGCCGCATTATCACCTTCCAGTTTCTCCTCCATGACCAGCCTGGTACTTTGTCCGCCATGCTCAATACACTGGCAGACCGAAGGGCAAACATTCAGACTATCAACTCGATCACACCGTCCAACGGCTGCGCGATCGTAACGATCTCTGCAGAAACGCTGGATATTACTATTCCTCTTGAGGAGCTCCTTCGCGAGCTGAGCGCAACGCCCGGTGTGATCAAGGCAGAGATTCTTGCCGGATAACCGTAAATACTGCACGGCCGACGTAATGTCAGCCGTGCTTTTTTTCTGCATCATTCTGCACAACTCTCCACTTCCTGACATAGGATACATCGGAGGTGATCGGGATGCTGATCGTGCAAAAATACGGTGGTACCTCCTTATCAGAGGTGTCCAGAATCCAATCTGCCGCCCGACGCGTAACGCGCCTGGCGCAACAGGGCGCGCAAGTCATTGTTGTCGTATCGGCGCAAGGGGATACCACTGACCTGCTGATCGAGCGCGCGACGGCAGTCAACGTAAGAGGCTCAGCCCGGGAGATGGACGCCTATCTTGCTGCAGGAGAACAGCTTAGCGCCGGACTGATGGCTATGGCTATCGGCTCGCTCGGTTTTCCGGCAATCAGTCTGACCGGCTGGCAAGCCGGCATACAGACCGACAACATACACGGAAACGCCCGTATTTGTTCTGTAAAAAAGGAGCGCATTCTATATGAACTGGACAAAGGAAATATTGTTGTGGTAGCAGGCTTCCAGGGCATAGACGACCGAGGCGACATCACCACGCTCGGCAGAGGCGGCTCTGATACCACTGCTGTGGCGCTTTCAGCATATCTTCAGGCAGACTTATGTCAGATATTTACCGATGTTGACGGCATTTATGACCATGATCCCAGGCTTTTCCCCGGAGCTATACGTTTCGGGCGGATCTCATACGACCATATGCTGCGCCTGATCGAAAACGGTGCGCAGGTACTTCATGACCGCTCTGTGGAAATTGCGAAGGAGTTTGGGCTCTCCTTAGAAGTTTTATCCTCTTTTACCGGCGCGCCCGGAACGATCGTTGGACCATAAAAGTAAGATTTCCCACATTGCCTGCATTTCATACAGCCTTTACGCCCTGACTGTTTTAACAAAAATACCCCCGGCCTCAAGGCCGGGGGTATTTTACACAAATTTTTTATATAAATTTTCAAGCAACTGACGCAAAGGATTAAATAGTAAAAGTGCAATCACAAAATTACCTGCGCAGTGCGCCGCATCAAAAGGAATGCCGGATATCCACTTGGCTATTACATAGCCCAGATCTCCCAACAAAAAATCCACCGGCGCGCAAAGCGCTCCAAACATCAGTCCAAACGCACCGGAGAGTAACGCCCATCCAAACGGGTTTTTATTTTCCCGCATAAGATATGCTGCCAGCGCAAGCAGTGTCCATATATAAAGATACATGATGTTCCATGTGCCTATACCGTACAGCAGGATCTCCAGTAAAACATACAGGTAAATAGGATAAACACACTTTTTTCCAAACACGACTGCAAACAGTATTACCATAAGAGATACCGGCTCAATATTTGGCAAACCGCTCATGGCAACCTTGGCGCCAAAGGTCAATGCCCCCAGCATTCCAAACAAGGCGATCTGCTTTATACTTAGCTTTTTCTTATCCAACAGTATACACCAACTTATATATTGCTCCGTCGGTCAAAACGATTTGATCCGCACCGGTAACTGCAGGCGTGTCTCCTTCATAAATGCTCCAATAAGCACCGCTGGAAGCACCTGCCTCCCATACTGCTTCCTCACCGTCAGCAGATTCAATAAACAAGCCATAGGTGCTCATCTGCCCTTCTACGATACCTTCTTCCAGCAGAACCGGGCCTAAATACTGCTCGTCGGACTTAAGCGAAAAATCCTTGCAAGTCGGAGGCCAAGCGGTC
>JAZNNK010000153.1:0-8803 GCA_045580205.1 Faecousia sp. | reverse complement strand
TATTGATAAGCCCTACTCTTACTTTGTTCCTTCGACAATGACAATACTGCCCGGAATGCGTGTACAAGTACCGTTTGGCAGAAGCAATCGCCGTACAGATGGCGTGGTTCTGTCCGTAGAGGAAGGCTTGCAGACCGGCCTGAAATCGATTGAGCATACACTCGATGATGAGCCTTTGCTCGATGAAAAAATGTTAAGGTTGGCTGCTTTTCTTCGCGAACGGTACTTCTGTACTTTTTATGATGCAATTCGTGTTATGCTTCCGGCAGGTCTCTGGTTTCAGACGAAAGAAACATTTTTTCTGACGCAGGACAGATCCTGGCAGGAGAAACCGCCCAGAAAAGCACACGCATTGGATGTACTGCATCTTTTAGATGCATGTGGTGGACAGGTGGATGGAAAGATACTGCATGACACGGTTGCGGATGATGCGTTTGATGATACGATTCGCTATCTTATCCGGAAAAAGTGGATCACTGCGCAGACAGATTTTGTCCGCAAGCAATCCGATAAAACAGAGCAGATTGCTACACTTGCTGTTTCGTCGGAAGAGGCACTTTCTTATGCCGCAAGTCGTCCGCGATCGGCGCTGCAGCAGCGTTCGGTATTAGAGCTTCTCTGTTCGGTTGGAAGTGCGTCTGTTAAGGAGATATGTTATTTTACCGGAGCGAAGACTGCAACCGTCCGACGGCTTGCTGAGCTTGGGTTTGTAGAGCTTTCGGAGCAGACGGTGCTTCGCTGCAGGGAAATCCGACCTGCGTCGCAGGCTGGTCCGCTCGTTCTTAATGAGCAGCAGCAGACGGTACTGTCAGGATTGGTGCAGCAGATGCAGCAGCCGACACCCGGCGCGGCACTGTTATACGGTGTTACAGGCTCGGGAAAAACAGCAGTGTATATTCAGTTGATCCGGCATGTTATCCAGAATGGGAAGCAGGCAATGCTGCTTGTTCCCGAGATTGCGCTGACACCGCAGCTACTGGGACTTCTTGCGGCGCATTTGGGAGATCAGATTGCCGTGTTGCACAGTAGTCTTCCTGCCGGAGAGCGATATGATCAGTGGAAACGCATTCGTACAGGCGATGCAAAAGTCATTGTCGGTACGCGCTCGGCGATCTTTGCGCCTGTTGGCGATTTAGGACTTATTATTCTCGATGAGGAACAGGAGCATTCCTATAAATCGGAAAGTGCACCCCGGTATTCAGCCAAGGAAGTGGCGCTCTGGCGCGGTATGAAGGAAAATGCGCTTGTATTGTTTGGTTCGGCGACACCCTCTGTGGAGACGATGTATCGGGCAAAGGAAGGCGTGTACTGTCTGTATACGTTGCATCGGCGTTATAATAATCAGACTTTGCCGGATGCAGAGATCGTGGATATGCGGCAGGAACTGATACAGGGGAATGATTTGCCCGTCAGTAATGCCCTGCAGGATGCTGTTGGACAAACAATTGAAGACGGCGGACAGTCGATCTTGTTTTTGAACCGGCGGGGCAACAGTCGAGCGCTGGTCTGCGTAAGCTGCGCGGAAGCGCCGGAGTGTCCGCGTTGTAATGCAAGGCTTACATATCACAGCGCCAATGAGCGGCTGATGTGTCATTATTGTGGATATTCGCAGCCTGTTCCGTCCAAATGTCCCGCCTGTGGCGGCGCAATGAAGCGGGTAGGAACAGGAACACAGAAAGTTCAGCAGCTGCTGCAAAGCATTTATCCGGATGTGGAGATCGCCCGAATGGATGCCGACACAGTCAATGCAGTTAATACGCATGAAAAAATCCTGGAGCATTTTGCTAACGACCGTGTTCCGGTTCTGATTGGTACACAGATGGTGGCAAAGGGCCTCAACCTTCCGGGTGTAACACTTGTGGGCGTTCTGGATGCAGATCTTGGTTTATATGCAGATCATTTTCGTGCGGCAGAGACGACGTTTAATATGCTTGTTCAGGTCGTTGGCAGGGCCGGTCGCGGAGACAGTGCGGGACGCGCCATGATCCAGACAATGGTGCCGCAGCATCGCGTGATCGCGCTGGCTGCCAATCAGGACTATGATTCGTTTTATGATATGGAGATCCAACTCCGCAGGACGCAGGGATTGCCACCGTTTGGCGATTTGGCAAATATCGTATTTACAGGGCAGGAGGAAGCGCATATCCTGCGTGGCGCGATAAAATTCCGCGATAGTCTTCGCACATGTATGGAGCAGCCGGAATACAGGGAAGAATACTGTGATGTATTAGGCCCTGCAACATGTCCTGTTCCAAAGATCAATTATAATTTCCGTTATCGGCTTACATTACGCTGCCGTATGACGAAAAGGCTGCGCGCTCTACTTGCGCATTTGCTTCGGGCGTTTGCTACTGATAAAGATAATCGGGGTGTTACAGCCATTATTGATATTAACGGTTATGATTAGAAAGAGGAATTTTTATGGGACTGCGAAAGATATTGACAGATGCAGAGCCTGCGCTGCATAAGGTCTGTAAACAGGTGACGGAATTTGATAAGCGCCTTCATCATCTGCTCGATGATATGCGCGAAACGCTTATTGAATCCGGCGGTGTCGGCCTTGCTGCGCCTCAGGTTGGAATTTTAAGAAGAGTTGTGTTAGTCGATACAGGAGAACAGATCCTGGAGCTTGTCAACCCCAGCATGCTGGAGACAGACGGTGAGCAGGAGGGACCGGAGGGATGTCTGAGCATTCCCGGAAAGTATGGACTTGTTAAGAGACCTTATTACGCCAAGGTCCGTGCGCAGGATCGTTACGGAAATTGGTATGATGCAGAGGGTGAAGAGTTGATCGCCCGATGCTTTTGCCACGAGCTTGATCATCTCGACGGAATCGTCTATACAGAGGTAATGGAACGATTCCTTACGGATGAGGAGCTGGAGATGAACGAATAATTTTTGGAGGGATGACCATGCGGGTTGTGTTTATGGGGACACCGGATATTGCAGCGACCTGTTTGCAGAAGATACTGGCTGACGGGTTTAATGTTGTAGGTGTTTATACCCAGCCGGACAGGCCGAAAAACAGGGGCCTGAAAATGTCCTTTTCTCCGGTCAAGAAGATTGCACTGGAGCATGGCCTGCCCGTATATCAGCCGGAAAATTTTCGGGAAGAGGACACTGTTGAGCAGCTTCGTTTGCTTGCGCCGGATGTGATCGCAGTTGTTGCATATGGCCGCATATTGCCGCAGACGGTGTTGGATATTCCTCCCAAGGGATGCATTAACATTCATGCAAGTTTGTTGCCAAGTTATCGCGGTTCTGCGCCGTATCAATGGGCGGTCCTTGACGGATGTAAGCAGACCGGTGTTACAGCAATGTTTTTGACGCATCAAATGGATGCAGGTGATATGATCGATGCGGTTAAAACACCAATTGATCCCGATGAGACGGCAGGTCAGCTGCTTGATCGGCTGGCGGTATTAGGAGCAGACCTTTTAAGCCGCACACTTTTCCTTTGTCAAGAGGGTAAAGCAGTCGGTATACCGCAGGATGAAAGTTTAGTAAGCTATGCACCTATGCTGGATAAAACCATGAGCCCTATCGATTGGACGAAATCAGCTCGTCAGGTCCATGACCATGTAAGAGGTTTAAATCCCTGGCCGGTTGCTACTGCAGAGATTCAGGGAAAGCGGTTTAAGGTCTATACCACCGCAGTCATAGATGAGATTGCACAGAATGAGCCGGGGAAGATATTAGGTCTTACAAAGACCGGATTGCAGATTGCCTGTGGAGAGGGAATCGTGGAGATCCGCACTTTGCAGGCTGAGGGCGGAAAGCGTATGCAGTCGCCCGATTATTTCCGGGGACATCCTTTGGAGATTTAAGTATGGGCGCAAGAGAAACAGTGCTTTGCGTGTTGATGTCATGTCGCAGACAGGCATCATGGACCAATGCAGCGCTAAAGGAATATATTGCGCGGGACGGGCTGGATCGTCGTGATGCCGCGCTTGCCACACGACTATGCTTTGGCGTATTGCAGAATCGGATGAAGCTTGATTTCTATTTAAAACAGCTTCTCACCGGAAGATTGAAGGACCTGCATCCTGTTGTGCATGATATTTTGCATATGGGTCTGTATCAGCTTTACGAGATGGATAAGATTCCCGTTTCTGCAGCGGTCAATGAGTCTGTGATGTTGGCCAGAAAGTATTGTAAAAAGCAAAAGTTTGCAGCAGGTCTTGTAAACGGCGTGCTGCGTAATGCGGTGCGCACAAAGGGTACGCTGAACGAACCGGTAACGCTGTCGGAGCGCTACAGTCATCCGCAGAGTCTCATTGATTTGCTTCGTGAATCTGTTGGAGATGATCACATTGAGACGTTGCTCATAGCTAACAACAAGGCACCTGAAACGGTTATTCAGACACACACAGGAAAGATCACAACGCAGGAGCTGCGGGAAGAACTTGAAGCAGAGAGCGTGATAGTGCAGCCGCATGAATGGCTTCAGGATTGCCTCGTGCTTTCCGGGACGGGCAATATCGAGCATCTGCGTGCGTTTCAAGAAGGAAAGTTTTATGTGCAGGACGCAGCCGCACGGCTGAGTGTTTTATGCGCGCAGGTACAGGGCGCGTCCCGTGTGCTTGATTGCTGTGCAGCGCCAGGAGGAAAAAGCTTTGCATCAGCAATCGATATGGGTGGCATAGGTGCAATTTGTTCCTGCGATATCCATCCGCATAAGATACAGTTGATTCAAAAAGGGGCAGACCGGTTAGGTCTTTCCAATATTACAGTGCATTTGCAGGACGCGCAGGTGTTTAGACCGGAATGGGAAAGCCACATGGATGTTGTCCTTGCAGATGTGCCTTGCTCCGGATATGGTATTATTCGGAAAAAGCCGGACATTCGCTATAAGGATCCTGTTGATACAATCGATCTTCCGGCACTTCAATTACGTATCCTCAATACGCAGGCGCGCTACGTCAGACCCGGCGGCGTGCTGATATATTCCACATGCACGATTCTGCGGCGTGAGAATGAGGATGTTGTCCATGCGTTTTTGGAGCAGAATCAAGATTATATATTAGAACCGTTAAGTTTACCGGATATATTTCCGGTCAATACGACCGGGATGTTGACATTGGTGCCCGGTGAATATGATACAGACGGATTTTTCATCAGCCGTCTGCGAAGGAAGACATAATATGCATCTAAAATCCATGACCCTGGCAGAGCAGACAGAGCTGCTTCGATCAATGGGGCAGCCCGCATTTCGCGCAAAACAAGTTTATACATGGCTTCATAAGCCAGTAAGCAGTTATGATCAGATGACGAATCTTCCTCAGGGTCTGCGTCAAATGCTTCAGGAGCAATATCCTTTAGTTGCGCCCGAAGCGGTCCGCAAGCAGATATCAAAGAAGGACGGGACGATCAAATATCTGTGGAGGCTTTCAGACGGAAACTGTGTGGAAACCGTACTTATGCGGTACCGATACGGAAATACGGTCTGTATTTCCTCAGAGGTCGGATGTCGCATGGGCTGCGCATTCTGCGCGTCAACACATGGAGGCCTTGTACGTAAATTAGAAGCATATGAAATACTGGATCAGGTGTTGTTTACACAGTCAGATTCTGGATTGCCGATCTCGCATATCGTGCTGATGGGCATAGGAGAGCCTTTGGATAACATCGATCATGTTCTGCGATTTCTGGAGTTGGTTAACAGTCCTGAGGGGATGAATATTTCCATGCGACATATCAGCCTGTCTACCTGCGGTCTTGTGCCACAGATCGACGCATTGGCAGAAAAGAAACTGCAGATCACACTGTCGGTATCCTTGCATGCGCCGACAGATGAGATACGAAATACCATTATGCCGGTTAATAAAGCGAATCCGGTGTGCAAGTTATTACAGGCTTGCCGCAGATATTACGCGATAACCGGTCGCCGCATCTCTTTTGAGTATGCGATGATAAACGGTGTCAATGATACACCGCAAGTGGCAGAAATTTTGATCAGACAGTTAGAGGGCCTGCCTGCACATGTAAATCTGATACCTTTGAATCATGTAGCGGAGAGCCTGTTAAAACCGAGCACCCGTCAAGCAGTTATGCGATTTCAGAAGACCTTGGAGGATGCCGGTATTCCGACGACCGTTCGGCGTACTTTAGGAAGCGATATTGATGCGTCCTGCGGTCAGCTGCGTCGGAATTATACAAAAGAATTCCAAGCGTAAAGGAGTGAGCTGTTATGCATTATTGGGGCATTACAGATCCCGGATGCGCCCGTGCACAAAACCAGGATGCCTATCAAATAGAGGAGCTGGACAAGAACACACTGTTATGCGTTGTTTGCGATGGTATGGGCGGTGCGAAATCCGGCAATGTTGCCAGCACATTGGCGGTCGATGTTTTCGTCCAGGAAGTCAAGCGTTGCTGGACACCCGGCATGGATCCGGAGAAGGCAGATCAAATGCTTTCGGGCGCGGTTAAGCTGGCTAATTTTACGGTATATGATCAGGCACAGCAGTTTGATGAGTTCTTAGGAATGGGAACAACGCTGGTCGCGACGCTGATTCAAGGAAAACAGGCAACATTTGTCAATGTTGGCGACAGCCGCGCTTACAGTATAGATCAGGACGGTATCCGTCGGATTACGACAGATCATTCTCTTGTGCAGATGATGGTCTTGCAGGGTGAGATCACGCCGGAACAGGCGAGAAATTATCCCGGAAAAAATTTGATTACACGCGCGATCGGCACAGAACCGGTCGTGGAATGTGATATATTCCACAAAAGATTGGAGGCGGGAGATTGCCTGCTGCTGTGTACGGATGGACTTTCTAATCTGATGGACGATCAGGAGATTCTTTTTGAAGTGGTACACGGAATTAATAAGAAGAGCAGTTGTGAACGATTGCTCAATATCGCGAAAAACCGAGGTGCACCGGATAACGTTACATGTGTTTTGATTCAGATATAGATCCGGATGCGAAAGGAGTTTCCGTTTATGGATAAGTACATAGGCCGCTTGCTTGATAACCGATACGAGATACTTGAAGTGATCGGTACAGGCGGTATGGCCGTTGTTTATAAAGCGCGCTGCCATCGGCTTAACCGATTGGTAGCCATTAAGATATTGAAAGATGATTATCTTCAGGATGAGGAGTTTCGCCGCCGTTTCCATGCAGAGAGTCAGGCGGTTGCTATGCTCAGTCATCCGAATATTGTTGCAGTGTATGATGTTTCAACGTCCGATGAGGCAGATTATATTGTAATGGAGCTGATTGATGGTATCAGCCTTAAGCAGTATATGGAGAAAAAGGGCGTTCTGAATTGGAAGGAAACACTGCATTTTGCCATACAGATCGCAAAGGCGCTTGAGCACGCGCACAGCCGGGGGATCGTGCACAGGGACATTAACCCCCACAATGTCATGGTGCTGAAAAACGGTGCGGTTAAGGTTGCTGATTTTGGTATTGCACGGCTTATGTCCAAGGGTAATACGCTGACGAAGGAAGCATTAGGTTCTGTTCACTATATTTCTCCTGAACAGGCAAAGGGTGGCCGTGTAGATAACCGTTCTGACATCTATTCATTAGGCGTTGTCATGTATGAGATGATGAGCGGAAGACCTCCTTATGATGGAGAATCACCGGTTGCCGTCGCGATCCAACATATTAACGGCGGCGCGATTATGCCCTCTATTCTCAATCCCAATATCCCGGGTGGCTTGGAACAGATTATCATGAAGGCGATGGCACATGATATTACCGATCGGTATTCTTCTGCATCGGCTATGCTGCATGATATGGATGAATTCCGTAAGGACCCGACGATTCTGTTCGATTACAATGCACCGCCGCTGGATGATGTAACGAAGCTGCAAAGAAAGCCGGAACATGATTCACTTGCAGCCCGTACAACGGCAGAGAGAGTCGCCCGCCGCGAGAGCGGTCAGAAGAACCGTTCGGCAGCAGCCTTGCGTGAACGCAGAAAAACCGGCGTCCGGAATGCGCCGGCAAGAAGAAAAGAGCCGATGGACGAGAGAAACAGTCAAGTGGCAACAATCGCGATTATTTCCTGTTCTCTTGTGATGGTCGTTGCGATTGTAATTTTCCTTGTTGTGCTCTTTAATGGAAGTATTTTTAATAAAGAAGAGCCGCTGGTTGCCGTTCCGGATCTGTTTGGCCAGGAATATGAAACACTTGGTAAGATTTCTAATTTCCAGATAAGGCTTTTGGAAACGGTTTACGACCCTGAAGTGCCGGCTGGAAAGATTATCCGGCAAAACCCTGAAGCGGGTCTGATGGTGGCAAAGGGTAATACGATTTTTGTAACTGTTAGTAAAGGTACCGAGCCTAATCGCATGAAGGATGTGATCGGGCAGGAGGGCAGCGCCGTTAAAACGATCCTTGAGAGCATGAGCTTGAAACTGCGCGTGTCGATTCAAGAGGAGTTCAGCGATGCCGAGCAAGGATGTATTATCCGCACAGAGCCTGCGGCAGATGAAGAGCTTGTTTCCGGACAGGCGGTGGTGTTGTATGTCAGCAAGGGTCCGGATATGAAAACATCGCAAATGCCAAAGCTTTCAGATATGGAACGCAACAGCGCTGTTAATAAGCTCAATAACCAAAGTATGAATTTGAAGATCGAGATCGAGGAGATCTATGATTCTGTCATTGCTGTCGGTCGTGTTGTTAAAACGGAGCCTGCAGAGGGAGAGGATATCACCTACGGGCAGGAAGTTACGGTATACATCAGTAAAGGACCGCAAACGGAGAATATGCCGAATGTGATCGGTCTGCAGCTGAGCACTGCGATTGAAATGCTTGAAAGAGCCGGCTTTATGACACATCGTGTT
>JAZNNK010000152.1:0-9027 GCA_045580205.1 Faecousia sp. | reverse complement strand
TATAAAACGGGTGCGATTGTTTCCCACGTCCTGAATGGATGCTGCAAGATTTTCAAGTCCATAAAGTTCCTGGCAAGCATGGCTGGACAATGCGGCAATGTCGTGTCGTCCGGATTTTGAGACCATTTCTGCAGCAACTGCTGTGTTTTCAACAGGAATAATCTTTGCATTTGGGAATTTTTTCAAGAACTCGGAGCATTGATTAATTGCTTGCTCATGTGAATATATCTCCAGTATATCTTCCGTTTTTGTTCCCGGAAGTGCAAGCAGATTGTGATCGATCTTCAGACGAAATGTTCTCACAATCGAAAAGTTATGATGGATCATCAGATCGTATACTTTTTTTACAGAGCCTGCGGTTGAATTTTCAATAGGCAGGATGCCATATTGACACAACCCTTGATCAATTGCATTAAAAACTGCCTCAAAATTTTTAAAATACATAATAAAGGGGGATTTGAATATCTTCTCACAGGCAATTTGCGCATATGCCCCTTCAACACCCTGACAAGCAACCATTGGTGCTTGCGGGAAGAGTTTAGGTGTATTTTCTATAGAATCAGAGATTTTCTTATATAATTCCGTATGATCAGTATTTTTCTTGCTTTGGTAACTGCGGCTAAGCTCAAAAAGCATGGAATAAAGAACGCGTGTGTAGTTTGCAAGCTCTGGTCCTGACTTTTCGGCAACATCTTGTAAGATGGCTCGCTCGCGCATCGGTACATAAATAGGTAGATTGTTTTCTTTTTTGTAAGATGCTACTTGCGCAGAAAGATCCATTCTGGCGGTGAATAGCTTTACAAGCTCTGAATCAATTTCATCGATTTTTTCTCGAAGATTAGATAGATCCATGATCGAACACTCCTTGTTATAATGTGCTTGAAATGATTGCGTCATATACGGCAATTGCAGCTGCGGCTTCAACCACCGGAACGGCTCTTGGGGCAATACAGGGGTCATGACGGCCATGAATTTCAAGTGTTGTTGTTTGCATTGTGCTTAGTGAAACACTTTGTTGCGGCTTTTTAATGGAGGGGGTCGGTTTGATAGCCGCTTGAAAAATAAGGGGCATAGAGTTTGAAATCCCCCCGAGAATACCGCCGGCATGGTTTGTTATGGTTGAAATATTTCCGTTCTTCACTACATAGGCGTCATTATTTTCACTGCCTCGCATAGTGCTTGCTAAAAAACCACATCCAAAATCAACACCCTTAACAGCGGGGATGCCGAAAACGATTTGCGCAATACGGCTCTCCATTCCTAAAAACATTGGATCGCCAATTCCTGCAGGCAAGCCGCATATGGCGCATTCAATAACTCCGCCGACGCTATCTCCTTCAGAAAAAGCATTTGCTATTTCTGTACGCATTTTTGCACCGGCATCCTGACATAAAACAGGGAAGTCTTGTCCAATCCTATCAAGCTGAGGATTTATTGCATCAAAACGGGGCGGCTCATCTGTAATACCGGCAATGGCAGAAAGATGCGCACCGATTTGGATGCCTTTTGCCTCAAGCCATTGTTTGCACAGTCCGCCTGCAATGCATAGCGGTGCAGTCAGGCGGCCGGAGAAGTGTCCGCCACCCGATACATCTTGATATCCGTTGTATTTTACCTGCGCTGTATAGTCAGCGTGTCCGGGCCTGGGGCAGTCGCGAAGGTTGTTATAGTCTGATGACCGGGTGTTGGTATTACGGATAACAGCGGTAATGGGCGTACCACAGGTTACGCCGTCTAATATTCCGGATAAAAATTCCGGTTTGTCCTCCTCGCGTCGGGATGTTGAGAAGCTGTTTTGCCCGGGTGCTCTTCTGTTTAGAAATGATTGAAGAATATCAAGGTTAACAGGAAGTCCGGCAGGAACACCGTCTAAGGTCATACCGATTGCAGGACCGTGTGATTCTCCAAAAATGGAGAGTTTAATTTTTTCACCGTATATACTGCTCATAAATACCACCTGCTTTTCTATATTCTTTCCAAAACTCAGGATAGGATTTTTCTACACATTCTGCGCCAAGAAGAGTGATTGGACCGTTGGCTACAGTTGCTGCAATCGCAGCAGACATTGCAATCCGATGATCGCCCATCGCATCGATCGTGCATCCGTGATATTCCCCGGGAAATACTGTAAAGTTGTCTTGACTGACTGTAACCTCAGCACCGAGAGCACGAAGCATAGAAGCAGTTGAAGCTACGCGATCAGATTCTTTTAATCTAAGTCGTTGGATGTTTGTAAATTTTGCACCGGATTTTGCTCCTGCAACAACAGCTAAAATCGGGACAAGATCCGGTGTATCAGCTGATGAAATAATAGAATTTTGTTCTAATTGCAATAAGTAATCCTGTACAGCGCGATCGCCTTGAGAAGAGTTCTCAAGAAGACCTGTAACGGTCAATTCGTTGCCGAGTGCGCGAGCGGCAAGAAAGAATGCCGCATTGCTCCAGTCGCCCTCAACGGTTAGTTCACCGGGAGATTGAAGCGATGTTCCACCGGAAACTGTTAAACTGTCGGTGTTTATACCGAACTGCAAGAGTGCATCTTGCGTCATTTTGATATATGGCTTTGATTCAATGTTTCCGGTAATCTGCAGACTGCTATTTCCGGGAATCAAGGTTATAGCAAATAACAGTCCGGTAATAAATTGGCTGGATATGCTGCCGTCGATTGAATATTGACCCGATCGCAATTTGCCGGTGCAGCAGATCTGATCATAATCCGGTCTTGTTATCATGCAGCCCATGCGCTGCATTTCTGAGATTAATGGTTCCATTGGTCGCTGCGGAAGCCTGCCTGCCATTAAAAATGTTGCATGAATACCCATCGCGCCAACGATCGGAAGCATAAAACGTAGTGTAGAGCCGCTTTCGCAGCAATTCAGTACGGCATGCTCCGGCTGATCGGTAATCGGATAGACCGTATATTTATCATCTGCAAATGTGATCTTTGCGCCAAGCGCATTCAGACAGTCGACAGTCGCCTCAATATCGCGGTTTGTCCCACAGCAGTGAATTGTTGTGGGCTTATCTGCAAAGGCAGCGCAGATTAGAAGGCGATGCGCTTGTGATTTTGAGGGGATTGCCCGTATGCTTCCTTTTAATGCAGAGGGATTGATAATAATATCCATGTTACATGCCTGCCTCTATAATGGACTGAAGATCAGAAATAGGTGTAGGACGGATTAAACAGTTTCCGATCTGCTGCGGAACGATCAGGTTCACAGAGCCGGAAATCCTTTTTTTATCCGATTGCGCATAATGGAAAAGATCTGCAGGGCTAAAGTGGATAAATGTTGGCAGACAAAATTTTTGTAATACAGAATGGATACGATCATATGTTGCCTGATCGCATATGCCAAGCGTAAGGGATGCTTTTGTAATTATATCTGTGCCAATAGATACAGCCTGACCGTGAGAGATACTGTATTGGCTTAGCGCCTCAATACTGTGTCCGATGGTGTGCCCGAGATTGAGCTTTTGGCGCGCGCCGGTATCATACTCATCTTCGCATACAACATTTTTCTTATGCGTAATACATTGGGCTATGACTTTTTCCTGATCAAAGGAAAGTCCATTTTTTTCTAAATGTGAAAACAGATCACAGTCGTATAGAATCCCGTATTTGATCACCTCTGCGCACCCATCCCGGAAGGTTTCCTCCGGAAGTGTTGACAGGGAAGTGATATCACACAAAACGAGATCCGGCTGATAAAATGCACCGGCTAAATTTTTTCCGGAATCAAGGTCAATGGCTGTTTTGCCACCAACGGATGAATCTACCATAGCCAAGAGTGTAGTGGGAATCTGAATATAGGAAATTCCACGTAGATATGTTGCTGCGGAAAAGCCTGTAATATCACCGACGACACCGCCTCCAAGCGCAATTATACAATCCGTGCGCGTTAGTGTGTTTTTTGCTAAAAAGTTCAGGATCGAAATATATGTATTTGCGTTTTTGCTTTCCTCGCCGGCAGGAAAAACATGATGACATACTTCAAAGCCTGCATCAGTAAGGCTTTGAGAGACGCTCTGTCCGTATAGTGGCCAGACATTTGTGTCGCTTATGATCGCAGCTTTACTGACAGAACAAACATCAGCAAGATACCTTCCTGTATCCATAAGAATGTCCCGACCAATCATGACATTGTATTTTTTTGATGTATTAACAGGAAGTGTAATCATCCGTCTACCTCTTTTTTACGTTTACGTCCTTCATCAAGAAGCATGACCATTTCGTCATAGTTTTCATCTGCTAAAGCTGTCCGGTATGCTGCAAGGCTGTTTATATAGTGATCCAGTTCGTTTAGTAAATTTTCTTTATTGGATAGAAACAATTCCGCCCACATCTGCGGATTAAGCCATGCAACACGTGTCATATCCTTGTAGCTTCCGGCAGATACACCTTTATGTGAAAGAGCGGTTGGAGATTTAATAAAAGCATTACTGATAAGGTGCGGCATTTGTGATGTAAAGGCGATCAGACGGTCATGCGAATCTGCAGTTGTTACATTAATGCTTTTGAAGCCGCAGGGACCTAATGCATCTTTCACACGCTCCAGAAGATCCGGATCGTCATACCTGGGCGGAACGATGACCATCGGTGCGCCCTGAAAGAGATTTGAACGGCTATATTTAAATCCGGAATTATGCGAACCTGCCATCGGATGTCCACCAACAAAGACAAATCCGTATTTGTCCGCGAGAGGGAAGCATCTGCGACAAATTTCACCCTTTAGTCCGCAACAATCAAGGACAAGTGTATTTTTTGTAATATGCTGAGCATTTTTTTCCAGCCATATGGTGGATGCCTCCGTATAAATGGCTAATAGAATCAGATCGCAGCTTCCAATATTATTACAGTTTAGTTCATCATGAACGACACCTGCAAGCTGCGCAAATGAAAGTATAGACGCATCTTTTTCGGCGGCAAGGACGTTATATCCTGCTTTGGTATAGGCACGTGCAAGGGAACCGCCTACCAAGCCAAGGCCTAAAATACCAACGGTCATTGAAGTGCCTCCCGGATCTTTTGGATGCGGGAATTCAAATCCGCAAATTGATTTGGCGTAATGGATTGCGCGCCATCGCACAGCGCATGGACCGGATCGTTATGCACTTCGACCATAATGCCGTCAGCACCGCATGCTGTAGCAGCAAGAGCCATAGACGGCACGAGTGTCGAGCGACCGGTTGCGTGGCTTGGATCAATTACGACCGGTAAATGCGATAATTCATGCAGCACAGGAACTGCAGACAGGTCAAGAGTATTGCGCGTATATGTTTCATAAGTGCGGATACCGCGCTCACATAAAATGATGTTTTCGTTACCTTCGCTCATAATATACTCGGCGCTCATTAGCAGCTCCTGCAGCGTATTTGCAAGTCCGCGCTTTAGAAGAATGGGTTTATTGGTTTTACCAAGCTCCTGTAGAAGATCAAAGTTCTGCATGTTGCGCGCTCCAACCTGGATAATATCTACTTCTTCAAAAAGCTCAAGAGAACGGATGTTCATAATTTCTGTAATAATAGGCAGACCACTTGCTTTCTTGGCTTTAAGAAGAAGATTGATGCCAACATCTTTGAGCCCTTGGAAGGCATACGGTGAAGTACGCGGCTTAAACGCACCGCCACGCAGGATCTGTGCACCTGCCTGTTTGACGGCCTGTGCAATTTTAATGATCTGTTCTTCAGATTCGACAGAGCAGGGGCCTGCAATCATAGCAAAATTTCCGCCACCGATTTTTGTACCATTAATATTGATAATACTATCGGCAGGATGAAATTTGCGGTTGGCTTGTTTGAACGGCTCAGAGACACGCTTAACACTTTCGACGATCTCAAGACTGCTCAACAGCTCAATGTCGACGCGGCTTGTGTCCCCAATTAATCCAAGAATTGTAATTTCTTGTCCTTCAGATACATGCACATCAAGATTCATGTTTCTGAGCCACTTTAAAAGATGCTCTTTTTGTTCAGGTGTTGTTCCGTGCTTTAATACAGCGATCATGATTTTATCTCCCTAAATAAGATCGCCGCACAGAATAAAGTCTGTGCGGCGAGTGTAAATGAACTTCTTATAATTCCTTGCAGCACAAATTGCTATTACTTTTTATCATTAAAAAAATAATAGTTCATAAAGAAATACTGTGCAACAAAAGAATTATTGACCATATTTGGCCTCCTGATTAATTGAATATACAAATTATAGCACTATGTCAATAATTTTTCAATAGTAAATTAGCCGATCGTATGCGAAATATGAGAGATAAGTGCTATTTCATTTAACCTGTTATTGAGAAGTTCTGGTCTGTTACATGATATCCGTTAAACAGTACGGTGATCGTGTAATTACCGCTAACGGTCGGCGTATACGGGATGTCCATTTCGCAGTAATAGTAATCCCACAATTGTGTCCATGTCTTTTCCTGGTAAGAAAGATTGACGATTTTGCCGTCAGCGTTGCGGGTAACATAGTATATCATGATATCGCCGCCGACAGTCTGATATACCTTTCGCATTCTGACAAGGAAGGACATCTTTTCACTGGGGGAGAATGTCGTAGTGTAGTCAGAAGAGGACAGATCATGGCGATCCCAGTTTTCCTTGATAGGACGTTTACATAGATAGAAATCCATATTCTTTGCAGTAATATTATAGCCTGAAAAGTCTTCTGTTTCAGCAGTCTTATATGCGCACGTCCCGCCAAAAACATTTACACCGTTTGTAGTTTTGAGGTAAATGTCATAGGTTGCACCGGGAACAACCGGCCAGATTTCTGCAGTTTGGTCTTTGATAGAAGTTACTTCCTGCATGGGGGAACCGTCAACAGCATACAAAACGATCCATTCTTCATCTTTAATAGCCTTATCGCTGCTCCAGGATAAGATCAATTTGTTAGAACCGGATGCTTCTACGTTAACATCATAGACATTAATTGCGTTCTTGGAAACAAATGCGCGCTCGTTAACACTCATTCCTGCGGCAGTAACCTCAAGCGTATAATTGTTTGTGCAATCAATGCCCTCAAAGGTAATATTTGTTTCAGAGGTTGTGAGTGTTTTATCAAAGCCAAGTTCATTATAAAGACGCACAGTCCAACTATTGACAGTAATATCTTGCGGTGCCTTCCAGGATGCAGTCAGACGGTTATTGCTGCAATTTGTAATCATTAAATGCTCGGCACGGACAATGTTCGATGCAGTATGTGTAGCGACGGTGATGCCGGTAAGAGTAATATCATCCTTTGCAAGAAGCGTAAATTGATATTCTTTTCCAACTGTCAGACCGGTAATGGTCGTCATGCGGCCGGCAAAGGTTACAGATTTTTCTTCCTCGTCCTGCGCAGAGTACAGGATCGTCCACTGTCTTGAGCTCGGACCATCTGTTGTAAAGCTAATGATTGCGCTTCCGTTTTCAGAGCCTGTTATAACAGAAAATTGCACGATCTCCGTGTTTGCAGGCGTTGTGTAGGCAGTTGCAGTGTTGCCTGTCAAGCGATGGAATCCGTTAATAGATACTTTGACATTATAGGCGGAATTTGGGATAAGAGTATCAAATACTGCTTTGCCGTCAACAACAGGTGCATATAATTGATTTCCATATGTATCAGAGCAAATAACACTCAGCTTGGATTCGTCGATCTTGCTGTTAACAAAAACTGTAAGAACACCGTCATCATCTTCAAGCACCATCGAAATAGGCTGGAGATAATAGTTTTGATAGAAAAAGATGCCGGCAAATAAGAGGGCTGCAGCCAAAACTGCAATTAAGATACCCTTTATGATCTGACTGTTACGATTTTCGGGCTCATCGGTTATATCGTAATAGATTTCATTATTAAGTGCTTCATTTACAGTACTGTCATTGGTAGCTGCATTATCTGATATTTTGATTAGTTCTTCGGATGTATCAGCTCCTTCGGTTTGGTCCGTTTCTTCTTCCTCCTCGACCTGCGTTTTTTCTGTTGCTTCGTCTATAGGCAGGGGAGCAGGAATCGGAACATCGATCGGCTCAGGGGCAACAACCGGATCGGGAGCAGGATGAGATATCAGTTCATCTGCCTGTGTAAGCATATCGGAGACTTCTTCTGTAATCTCGTCATATACAACAGTCTCTTCTTCGTTTCCAGGAGTAGTTTCATCATCCGCACTTTCAAGAAAAGTTAGATTTCCTTCGTCATCTTCTGTGTAGATTTGCTCTTCGGAAATGGAATCGGGATCGATATCGACACTTTCCGTTATAACATTTACTGTATCATCAGCAGCGGATACATCTTCTGCCTGCGCCTGGCCAGAAGCATCGGTATCGCTTGCGGTGGCGACAGGTACAATGGGTGTGTCATTAGCACCGTTTCTTTGCATATAGCCAACAAGGGCCTGACCCATTTCAATAGGATTCTGCCAGCGATTTTCCGGATTTGAGGCACATGCTTTGAGAATGATTTCCGCCATCTCATAATCTGCATATGCAGGGGCAGGGATTGCTTCGCCGGATGTAAAATTATCAGCAGATGGCAGATTACCACCGTTATATGCCTGATACAGCACCAAACCGAGTGCATAGATGTCGATTGTTTCGTTGAGCGAAGCATATGCATCATCAATTTCGGGAGCAGTATAATCACTACGGTATTTATCCGGAAGAGAAGCATATTTCAGCGAATCAAGAGAGATGAATCCTAAATCACCGATTCGGTATGTTCCTTCGGGTGAAATGTAGATGTTATTGGGCTTAAGATCAACATACAGATATCCTGCGCGTCGGCATACAGCAAGTGCAGAACAGATATCAAGGCCGAGATTCAGCGCCTGCAGATGCGTCATAGGATTGCGGCGGAAATGCTGCTGCAGCGTTCTGCAATAATTGCTAAGCAGGTATCCATCGTACCCGGTCTCGTTCTCCATTGGAACGACCTGCCAGCTTTCAAAGGGAAGAAAACCTTCTAATTGCGAAAGCTGCTTGAGCACATTGGCTTCATCGATTACTTCCTGAGAAAGCTCATTAAAATACTTAAGAGCAGATTCCTCGTCC
>JAZNNK010000151.1:0-12557 GCA_045580205.1 Faecousia sp. | reverse complement strand
CCCAAATAACAGAGGCAACGCTAAATATGTTCTCGAGAATATTCACCTTGTAGGTGATTGGGAAATAAGAGTTCGCTGCCATGACGCTGTTCATCATCGAGAACGATATATCCTCTGTCGGTTGAAAAACAACGACGGTTTTTGTGGTGATCTTGGATAACAACGACATCAGACTATATGGACTATCCAACCCTAAAGGAATTGTCATCCGGAGAAAAGGAATGATCCACAGAAAGGTCGTCAGTCTCCTTGGAATCCTTTTTATCAATCTGACGAGCATAATCAGCAGGCCGGTCAAAGCGGCTGTTATACTCATATTGAATATCCAATAGAATACTTCCTGTAACATACCTTTCACCTATGATCAATCAGCTTGCGCAACTCATCGATTTCTTCTTCCGACAAAGGTTCATCCTCAAGCAGGGCTGAAAACAACGCCTTACGGGATCCGCCGAATACTTTCTTCACAAGAGAGGCTGCTTCTGCCTTTTGAATTTGGTTTTTAGATATGAGCGGCGTACAGATAAACCCTGGATCTTCGCGTCGAATGAAACCTTTTGCTTCCAACTTTTTGATTACCGTATAGGTGGTGTTCTTATTCCAACCAATTGTTTCGGCGGCAACTAGGCTTATATCCTTAGCGGTTATAGGATTTCTTGTCCATATGATCTCCATTACCTTTGCTTCGCTATCAAATAACTTTTTCTGCATAACGAACCTCCACAGACTATTTCTGTAGTCTATACTATCACGATAGTCTGAGTTTGTCAATACAATTCATATAAAAGTAAATTTATCATAGTTCGTTTTTAATATCGCTCACTCCACCATTCCAAACCACCATTTGATGCATATCAAGTGGTGGTTCTTCTTTTATCGCACCGCTACCATTATAAACACGAGCATTTAATAGACCTTAAAAAAAGAGACAGGTTCGTGTGAATCTGTCTCTTTATATGTACTACCATTCGATATATTAGATTTTTTTAATGAACGGCGTTTATTTTATAATATACTTCATTGTCCGTCCAAACTCCATCTTCATACAGATATTTTTCTCGAACACACTCAAATGTGTAACCGCATTTTGTCAATACTCTTTTGGATGCATAGTTATCTAAATTGACGAAAGCTTCTAATCTGTGAAACCCTAATTGATGGAAACCTATTTCTGTGAGTGCACTCACAATTTCGGTGCCAAATCCCTTTCCCCAATGGTTATTAAAAACGGTATATCCAATTTCACCGCATTGGATATCCTCACGGTAGATAGTTCTGATATTGCAATAACCTATCGCTTCACCTATTGTACAATCAAACACATGAAACATATAGCAGTAATCAGAAATTGCTTCCTTATTCTGCCGGTTCAACAAATCAGAAAACCATGAAAGAGATAAATCTGAAGTATTAATTTTCCCATCATCAAAACGATTCTGCGATTCCTTACAATGCAAATATCCGTCCAAAAATCTTTCATAATCAGAGAGAACAAGCGGTCGCACATTACAGCGTGTTGTTTTATAAGACAACCGTTCTATAGCACATCCACCCCTTCGTCAAATTCAAGTTTATAGAATAGAATTATAGCAAGAAAATGTAAAAATTTCAACATCTTTGCACTCGCGGACACAAATTAAGAAATATTTGAAAATATAGAATAGATAATAACCCAACCCATTATTTTATATCAATGCGCGCAAAATATACTTGCGGTCAAATTATCAAATAATCAGATTTTATTTTAAAAATATCTTAAAAAAGATAGCATACCTATATAAATTGTGATATACTTAATAAAATTGGTTTATGATCCAGTTTATATGATTAATGAAAGAGAATTATAAAAATGATATCTCCAAATAATATTGAAAATTTGATCCTGCACAGACGAACGATTCGTAAGTTTCAAAAGAAGCCTGTTACGAAAGATATATTATTATCTCTTGTTAACTGCGCGCGAATGCATGCAAGTGGCGGCAATTTACAACCTGTTCGCTATGCTGTCATTTCAAAAAAAGACACATGCGACAAAATTTTTCCGCTTTTAAAATGGGCAGCATATTTACCTGATTTTGATATTAAGGAAACAGAGCGTCCAACAGCCTATCTGATTCTGTATTCCGATGAGCGGGTCAGAAAGTCCTGCGGATTTGATATCGGTGCTGCTGCAACAAATATCATGTTGATGGCAGAAGCATACGGCCTCGGATCATGCTGCATTGGCTCATTTACAAGTGCTGCGCTAAATGAGGTGATGAACATTGATCCTTCTCTGAAAGCTGAGCTTATAATCGCGCTAGGTTATCCCGCACAGCAAAGTCAATCTATTATATCTGTAAACGGCGAAGTCCGCTATACAGAAGATCAAAACGGAAATATAAGCGTACCTAAACATAGCCTTGAAACGGTCCTTATATCATCCGATGTATGATTAATCGTTTTGCATTATAAAATGATACACCCGAAGCTTTCTGCTTCGGGTGTATTTTTTATTCACTCAAATCGATCATGCTCAGGCTGATCCTTTTTCTCTTTTCGTCCACCTCTAATACACTAACCTTAACCACATCGCCAACCTGTACCACCTCAGACGGATGCATTATTTTTCGCTTGCATACCTTTGAAATATGAACAAGACCGTCCTGATGAACACCAATATCAACAAAGACACCGAAATCAATGACATTGCGTACGGTACCAGAAAGAATCATGCCAGGCTTTAAATCCTTCATTTCCAATACGTCAGTCCGGAGAATCGGTGCAGGTAGATCATCACGCGGATCTCTGCCGGGTTTTAAAAGCTCTTTAACGATGTCATCAAGCGTTGGAACGCCTACACCACATTCTTCTGAAGCTCTTTGTTTGCCATAATTATCATATCGTTCTGCTAAGGATCCAATATCTCCATCAGACACATCTGTTTTTTGATAACCGCAGATATTCAGTAATTTTTCAGCAGCATTATATGCCTCGGGATGAACGCCGGTATGATCAAGTATCTCTTTGCTTTCATGAATCCGCAGGAATCCGGCGCACTGCTGGTATGCCTTTGGTCCTAATTTAGGCACCTTCTTCAAGGCATTTCTGGTTGTAAAAATACCGTTCTCCTCACGATAAGAAACAATGTTTTTTGCAATCGAATAATTCAGTCCGGAAACCTGCTGCAGCAAGCTTGCAGATGCAGTATTGACATCTACGCCGACAGCATTAACACAATCCTCCACAACAGCATTAAGCGCTTCATCAAGACGTTTCTGGGGCATATCGTGCTGATACTGGCCAACACCGATTGCCTTTGGATCAATCTTTACAAGTTCCGCCAACGGGTCCTGTAATCTGCGGGCAATCGAAACTGCAGAACGAAGATTAACATCATAATCCGGGAATTCCTCTGCCGCAAGCTTCGATGCAGAATAAACAGAAGCACCTGCTTCGTTAACAATCACATAACTAACATTCTGCATCGACTTCAACATTTCCACCGTCATCAATTCTGTCTCTCTTGATGCTGTGCCGTTACCGATTGCAACATGTTGTACACCATGCTTACGAATCATTTTTGAAAGAATGTCAATGGATTCTTCCTTTTTTCTTTGTGAAAATGTTGGATAAACAACTGCCGTATCCAGAACACGACCCGTCTCATCAACAACTGCAACCTTACAACCATTCTTGTATCCCGGATCAAGTCCCATTGTTACAAAACCCTTAACCGGTCGTTGCATAAGAAGAGGTTTCAAGTTTAAAGCAAAATTAGAAATGGCTGACTCTGCTGCACGGTCCTTTAAAACATTACGGAGTTCCCTCTCTGCACTCGGCGCGATCAAGCGGTTATATGCATCCTCTGCCGCTGCGCGGACAAATGTAGATATAGTCGCAGTCGGTTTCAGTGCACAACGGCAAATCAGTGCCTGTCCCTCATTTCCGGGAAGAGATACCGATACCTTAAGGTATCCTTCTCTTTCACCACGATTTATCGCAAGAATCTGATGATTCTGTATTCTTGATACGGGCATTTGGAAACTGTAATACAGTCGGTAAACACTGTCATTTTCAGGATCGATTGCCTGTACATGCAATATAGCGCTGCGCTCCATTTTCTGACGAAGAATTTTACGAATATCGGCATCATCAGAGATCATTTCCGCAATAATATCGGAAGCACCTTCCAGCGCCTCTTCGACCGTGTTGACACCTTTCTCAGGATTAATGTATTCACATGCAAGCAAAGCAGGATCCATTCCGTCCTGTGCATAAATCGCAATTGCAAGCGGCTCAAGTCCCTTTTCCTTTGCAACCGTTGCGCGTGTACGACGTTTTTGCTTGTAGGGACGATAAATATCCTCTAACTCTGCAAGTGTAACAGCATTTGCAATAGCAATCGTCAACTCATCCGTTAACTTATCCTGCGCCTGAATTGCCTTGCTTATCTCAGTCTTTCTCTCCTGTAAATTGCGAAGATATTGAAGGCGCGTTTCTAATGTTCTTAACACTCCGTCATCCATCGATCCGTGCATTTCTTTGCGATAACGCGCGATAAATGGAATTGTATTGCCGTCATCAAGAAGTGTAATTACATTTTCAATATGCTGTAATTTTTGCCCCAACTCTTCTGCCAATTGTTCTGCAATTGTTTTCATATCAGTCTCTCCGATCTTTCCTACAGCAAACTGCTTTTAAAATTCTCCGGACGCATACATAATTGCTGACAGCGCACACAAAGGGGCTGTCTCGCATCGCAGGATCCTCTTTCCCAGCGTACAAACCTTCAAGCCATGCATCAATGCCTCTTCAACTTCCGTGTCTTCATAACCTCCCTCTGGCCCCGTCATAATACTGATTGAATCATAGAATTTATCAATCGCCATTTGTAATGTTGTGGATTGTTCATTTTCGTAAAATAATATCGAAAGTTGCGATAAATTGGCGCGCCTTAACGCGTCTTTAAAACTCCCTAAAATACAAACGGCAGGCACTCTCCCTCTTCCTGACTGTTCCGCAGCTGATAAAGCAATCTTCTGCCATCGATCAAGCTTTTTCTTTTGACTTTTTTCATCAGGTCTGGATATACATCTTGCCGAAGGATATATGACTATTTCGTACGCACCAAGCTCTGTTGCTTTTTGAATGATATGCTCCAGCTTCTCTCCTTTTGAGAACGCAACATACACACTAACGCGTACACGCGGCTCCGAGGACGACGATCTTTTTTCGATAACAGAAAGAGCGACTTTATCTGATTCGATCTTTGTGATCTGACAGATCGCCTCATTTTCATTTGCGTCGCACAGTAATACCTGATCTCCGCTTTTTAACCGAAGAACCTTAGCATGATTCGCATTTTCACCGATCAGCACAGGATCTGTCAGCTGCAGCTGTTCTGCAGAAACAAAAAAACGCACCATTTCTGATCACCGCCCATGTAGCTTAATTATTAAAAAGACCAAGTCAAACGACTTGGTCTTATCTGGTGCGAGAGATGGGACTCGAACCCACACGGCGGCTGCCACACGCACCTCAAACGTGCTTGTCTACCATTCCAACACTCTCGCGAACGCTTATGTATTATAACCTACGCATATTCGTTTGTCAATATCTTTTTCCATGTATTTACGCACCCTTCAACGCATATTAACCATAAATCATATCCTTGATTTTAATAAATACATATGATATACTGTATCAGGTAAGATATAATGCCTGAAAAGGAAGTATTATATATGAATACATCTGTTTTTGAAAATGTAGAATCTAATGTTCGGTCCTATTGCCGTAGCTTCCCTACTGTATTTACATCTGCCAAAGGATCAATCATGATTGATGAAAACGGCAAGAAGTATATTGATTTTTTTGCAGGCGCAGGCGCTTTGAATTACGGTCATAATCCCGACCAAATCAACAGCAAATTGATTGACTATCTTCAATCTGACGGCATTCTGCATTCAATGGATATGTACACCGTCCCCAAACGGGAATTCTTAGATTACTTTAATACTAATATACTCAAGCCCAGAGGGTTAAACTATAAAGTGCAGTTTGCCGGTCCAACCGGCACAAATGCGGTGGAGGCGGCCGTCAAGATCGCTCGCCTTGCCAAGGGACGTCAAAATATTTTTGCACTTATGGGAGCATTTCATGGAATGACGCTCGGTGCGCTTTCCCTAACCACAGACCGCTGTTCACGCGATGGCGCAGGGCAAAATCTTGCCAATGTAACACACATACCTGCTCCCGATATGTTCCCTGAGCTAAACACAATTTCCTATATAGATCGATTGGTTACTGATGATCATTCAGGCATCGAAAAACCTGCCGCGATCGTTATCGAGACAGTTCAGGCTGATGGTGGAATCAATGTTTTTGACCCAGCATGGCTGCGTGATCTTCGCGCATTATGCGATCGCCACGATATCCTTATGATCGTTGACGACATTCAGGTCGGTTGCGGTCGTACCGGTAATTTCTTCTCATTTGAACGGGCCAATATCATACCGGATATCGTAACAATTTCAAAATCCATTGGCGGTTGCGGCATGCCCTTAGCGCTTGTCTTATTAAAGCCTGAACTGGATGTTTGGCAACCCGGTCAGCACACCGGCACTTTTAGAGGCAATCAGCTTGCACTGATCGCAGGAAAAGCCGGTTTAGAGACATTTATTAGCAAAAATATTGAAAATGAAGTAAAGCGCAAGGGCGCGCTTGTAGATGCCTATCTTACAAAAGAAATCGATTGCTTAGATGGCAGAATCAAGCATCGCGGAATCGGTCTTATCTGGGGTGTAGATTTTTCTGCATTTGATACCGATATTACCAAGCCTCTTATTGCAGCTTGTTTCAAGAACGGACTGATTATTGAACGTGTTGGTCGCGACAATAATGTTCTTAAGATCATGCCTCCGCTTGTCATTGATGATGGAACGCTAATGAAAGGTCTTGATATCCTAAAGCAATCCATAATGGAGATCCTGTGATATTATAAGGGCAGTTGCAAATGTAACTGCCCTTATCCATGCAATTAATACAACATCACTAAGGATGATAAATATATGAAAAAACTTCGATTTTTTATTGCGCTATATGCCGCAAAAATGACACAATGCCTGCTAAAACTATTAGGACGTAATGCAACATATTTCCCGGGAAAGGTTGCTATAAAAATCTGTAAGGATTTCCTTTCCGAAATTACACCGCCTAAAACCGTAATTGCAGTTACCGGCACAAACGGAAAGACTACTGTCAGTAATCTGTTGACTTCCATCCTGGTTGAAAACGGTTTTTCCGTAACACATAATAACTTCGGATCAAATGTACAGGCCGGTATCATCTCTGCTCTTGCAGAAGACACTTCACTGACAGGCAAACCCAAAAAAGAAATCGCTGTTCTTGAAGTCGACGAACGCAGCTCTCTGCTCGTATACCCGTTCCTGAAGCCGGACTACCTGATCTGCAACAATATCATGCGTGATTCCCTTAAAAGAAATGCGCACACAGAATTCATCAGTTATATTATAAGCACCGCTCTTCCCTCTTCAACTAAACTTATACTCAACGCAGATGATCTGATTACCGTCATGCTTGCAAAAAAGAATCAACAATGTGTCTACTTTGGATTAGAAGCAAATAAACCGGATCGCTACGAACCACAGCATATTCAGGATATTGTCTATTGCCCGAACTGCGGCACACTTCTTTCCCATGAATATATTCGATACAATCATATTGGTCGCCTTTTTTGCGACAACTGTGGATTAAGGTCGCCTGATCCGAACTACTCTGTTACAAATATTGATACAGAAAAAAACACCTTTACAGTAAAACACGAAGATTCCGAAAAAACATATTGCCTGATAAATGATAACATTGTAAATGTATATAATTTCTGTGCTGCGATCGCTCTGTTAGATCAACTGGGTCTGACACATGAGCAGATATCCGTCGGGTTTGCGCAATCAAAGATCGTTAAAACACGGTTCGAAGAAATTACTTCAGGGGATCTTCATATCACAATGCTGATGGCAAAAGGCCAGAACCCAATCGCATGCGCTCGCTGCTACGATTATGTCGCAAAAGCGCCCGGAGACGACAAAGCAGCCATTATTATTGTTGATGACAAAGATGATAATATAAACAATACCGAAAGTACCTGCTGGTTATACGATTGCGACTATGCCGCACTTTGCAACGACTCACTTAAGCAATTAATTTTTGCTGGCCCGCGCTGCAAGGACCATTATCTGCGTGCGCTGCTTGCCGGCGTTGATGAAACTAAAATCTCAATTGTTACAAATCCTGCTGATGCTGCATCATGCATTGATACAAATATTTGCCGAAGAATATTTGTCCTTCATGAGTTATACAGGCCGAATGATGCTCAGACCGTGAAAAAAGCACTGATTGAACGCGGCAAAGGAGGATGTTGAATGACTGTTGAAATATTATTTTCAGAAGTATGTAATCTTTTTGGCGATGGACAAAATATCGAATACCTTAGAGCTTGTCTGCCTGATGCGAAATTCGTATTTACCACGCTCAATGATGAACCCTTCTTTGTAAAAAATTCCCCGGAAATTATTTATATCGGTTCTATGAGTGAATTGACGCAAAGACGTGTTATCGACAAACTCCTTCCACACAAAGAGCGAATAAAAGCCTTAATTGATCAAAATGTTGCAATTTTAGCAACCGGAAATGCCGGAGAGATTTTTACAAAGCAGATCCATTATGTTACAGAAAATATCCGGAAAGATGCTCTTGGCATTTTTGATCTCTCCGTTAAAACAGACCTTTTTAAACGATTTAACGGCAAGGTGTTAGGAGAATTCGAGGGTATACAGATTGTAGGGTTTCGTTCGCAATTTAGTTTTCTATACGGAGATAATACAAACAATTATTTTGTAAAATGCATTCGCGGCGTTGGAATCAACCCCGATAGCTATCTTGAAGGAATGCGATTAAATAATCTGATCTGCACACAGATATTAGGTCCGATTCTACCTCTAAATCCCCTTTTCTGTGAGCGCTTTATAGGCTTAGCGAATGAATCTGTATCTGCTGCATATCGCGATGCTGCTATGCAGGCCTACGATCAGCGTCTGACAGAGTTCAAAAAAGAAAGCACTCCTTTTGATCATTGATAATAAAAGATGCAGGAAACATTCCGTTTCCTGCATTTTTATACGCCATTATTCTTAAAAACCAACATCTTACTGCTGATATAATTCATAATAACCACAAAGACTCCAACTATAATTTTCATCGCATTCCCATTATACTGCATACGATCAACTGTTCCCCACAAGGTCAATGTTTCAAACAATCCGGATCCGATACGACAGTATAAAAATTTAAAAAATTCCGTCATGATCGTACGAAATTGCCAGTCATGGTTGTTAAAAACGAATAGCTTATTCGTCATAAATGCAAACAGGACCGATATAAACCACGCCAAAACATTACTCATTGTTGCAGACATAAAAAACATATTATGGCATATAAGATACACTGCAAAATTGATTGCAGTTGTACATATCCCAAAAAATAAATATGCTGCAATCGTCTGATGCTTTTGGAGTATCTGTTTTAACACATCAAACATAGCCGGCCTCCAAAATATACTTTAATATGCGATCAAAACGCCGCGCAATCAGAAAACTGCTGCAAGACATTATGCAGCAGTTTCCACTATATTATAACTGTAAAAGTTTTTCAAGAGCAGCCAATTTAAGGCTTACGCAGAATAATTCCATTGCTTTTTCGAGTTCATCGATTGGAGGATAGCTGGGTGCAATACGGATATTGCTGTCCATAGGATCATTTCCATATGGAAAAGTTGCTCCCGCAGGTGTCATGATCAAGCCGGCATCCTCGCATAGCTGCAATGCCCGTTTCGCAGTTCCCGGCATTGTGTTCAAACTGATGAAATAGCCACCCTTTGGGCGATTCCACTGTGCAAATCCACAAGGTACAATATTCTTTTCCAACGCATCGATCACAACGCAAAATTTAGGCTTCAGGATCTTTGCATGACGCTTCATAATCGCAAGAGTATTTGCTTTATTCTTCAAATATTTAACATGACGCAGCTGATTAACCTTATCATAAGAAATCATTTGCACGCCAAACATCTTCGTAAAATAGTCAATATTACTTTTTGAAGATGCCATTACAGAAATTCCTGCGCCGGAAAATGTAACTTTAGATGTAGAGGCGAATTCTATAACCATATCCGGATTGCCTGATCTCTCACATAAAGATATGATATCCGGGAAAGGAACATACTCCCCTTCAAACTCATGAACGCAGTATGCATTATCCCACATAATGGTAAAATCCGGCGCGGCGGGCTTTAAAGAAGCCATACGGCGTATCGTTTCTTCAGAATATACAATGCCATCCGGATTGGAATATTTTGGGACACACCAAATACCCTTTACCTGAGGATCTTTAACAAGCGTTTCAACCATATCCATATCCGGTCCTGCAGGGGTCATCGGTACGACAATCATCTCTGCACCAAAAAATTCTGTAATTCTAAAGTGGCGATCATACCCGGGACATGGGCACAGAAATTTTACGACATCTTCTTTGCACCAGGGTTTCAAGCTATGAAGCAGTCCATGTGAATACGCACGCGAAATCACATCGAACATCAAATTCAAGCTGGAAGCGCCACCTACAAACGTCTGCTCCGGTTTACAATCCAGAACATCTGCCCAATACTCTCTGGCGCAGTGCAATCCGGAAAGGTCTCCATAGTTTCTGACATCAACACCATCAACAACGCAATCATCAGGCGTAGATAAAACTGACAAAATATCACTAATTTCATCGAGCTGCTCTGCAGACGGCTTGCCTCTTGCAATATTTAAACGCATATCTTGCATTTTTAAAGTTTCATAATATTTCTTTACACTTTGGTATTCCGTTTCGAGTTGAAAACCGGAAACATCGCAGTATTTAAGCATTTTTAAAACACCTCAAGCTTATTTTCGACATCAATTTTCGAATATTATATCTCTACAAAAAGAAAATTGCAATACCATATTATGCAATTTTTTGACTTTTGCAATGCAAAAATTGAACTTTGTTATCAATAAACAACCCAAGGTATCTACAATATAGAAAATTATGCATTTTTATGCCTTGCATTTTAAGTATATTTAGAATAAAATATAAAAAATATGTCCATTAAGTATGAAAGGACGAAGCATATGAGCAAATTTATCAATGTTCCCGAAATATTTGGCTGTGATGTATTCAATGAATACACTATGAAACAGCGCCTTAGTCCGACAGTTTATAACTGTTGGAAGCAATGTATTGATAACGGAACATCTCTGCAGCTCGATGCCGCCAACGAGATCGCAGAAGCAATGAAGGAATGGGCGATCGAAAAAGGTGCAACGCATTATACACACTGGTTCCAGCCAATGACTGGAATTACTGCAGAAAAGCACGACTCTTTTATCACACCTACAGGCGATGGAAATGTCATTATGGAATTTTCCGGAAAGGAGCTTGTTCGTGGCGAACCGGATGCCTCATCCTTCCCTTCCGGCGGATTGCGCGCAACATTCGAGGCAAGAGGATATACTGCATGGGATCCCACCTCTTTTGCTTTTGTTAAAGACGGCAGCCTATACATACCTACATGTTTCTTCTCTTATACAGGCGAGGCATTAGATAAAAAAACACCTCTGCTGCGTTCGATCGACGAAGTTTCCAGAGAAGCAGTTCGTATCCTGCGTCTGTTTGGCGACAATACAACAAAGCGTGTTATCGCCTCAGTTGGCGCTGAACAGGAATATTTCATTCTGCCTAAGGATCTGTATTCTCAGCGCGAAGATCTCCGCCTTACCGGTCGTACACTGTTTGGTGCCAATGCGCCCAAGGGACAGGAACTCGAAGATCATTACTTTGGCGCGATTCGCACAAGAATATCCAACTACATGAAGGATCTGGATGAACAGCTTTGGCGTCTTGGTATTTTATCAAAGACAAAGCATAACGAAGCTGCCCCCTGCCAGCATGAGCTTGCACCAATCTACACCAGTGCAAACAGCGCTTGTGATGCTAACCAGCTTGTTATGGAAATCATGAAAAAGTGCGCTGCAAAACACAATCTTGTTTGTCTGTTGCATGAAAAGCCGTTTAAGGGTGTTAATGGATCCGGAAAACATAATAACTGGTCTTTAGCAACAGATGCCGGAAAAAATCTTTTTAGTCCCGGTGAAACGCCGCGTCAAAACGCCATTTTCCTTGTTTTCCTTGCCGCATTTATTAAGGGCATCGATGACTATCAGGACTTCCTGCGTTGCACGATCGCTTCAGCTGGTAACGATCATCGGCTCGGCGCTAACGAAGCACCCCCCGCTATTGTTTCAATTTTCCTCGGTGATGAGCTGACACGTGTCGTAGAATCTATCATTAAGGGCACAAACTATACCGATCCGCAAAAAAGCTTGCTTCGAATCGGTGTTGACGTGTTGCCCCCCATTCCTAAAGACACGACTGACCGGAACAGAACTTCTCCCCTTGCCTTTACCGGCAACAAG
>JAZNNK010000150.1:0-7400 GCA_045580205.1 Faecousia sp. | reverse complement strand
GACGAGTCGTATCGCGCCCGCATCAATGCTTTTATCCGCAAGCAGGTATCTGAGGGACATCAGTGTTATATTGTGTGTCCTGCCATTGAGGAAACGGAAGGAATGGACTTAAAGGCAGCGTCTGTCTGGGCACAGACATTGCAGAAAACAGTGTTTCCCGAGCTTCGGATCGAAATGCTGCACGGTCAGATGAAGGGCACAGAAAAGGAAGCGGTTATGGCCGCGTTTGCCGCACACGAAGCGGATGTTTTAGTGTCAACAACGGTTATTGAGGTAGGCGTGGATGTACCGAATGCGTCGCTGATGATTATAGAGGATGCGGACAGATTCGGTCTGTCGCAGCTGCATCAGCTTCGCGGACGGGTAGGAAGAGGAACGGCAAAAAGCTACTGTATCTTAACAACACATAACCGAAACAGTGAAACGCTGGCAAGGTTAAAGGCGTTGTGCAGCACAACGGACGGTTTTCAGATTGCGGAGGAGGACCTGAAGCTCAGGGGACCAGGTGATTTTTTTGGAAACCGGCAGTCGGGTCTGCCTGCATTCCGTGTTGCCAATTTAAGCTGTGATCTTCAGACACTGAAATCCGCGCAGAATGCGGCGGCAAATTGGATCAATGCAGGCAAATCTGCGCAGATACCGGAAGTACAGGCACTTTACAGACGCATTGGCGTACTGTTTCGCCGCGCGGAAGGGACGATGAACTGATTGCTTTTTGGCACCAAAATGCACAGCCGAAAAAAACAGTTGTAACTTTACGGAAAATGATGTAAAATAGTATAGCTATAATAAGGCAAAGAATACATATACTATGTTTCCGGGAGAAAAATTCATGAAAAAACCAATCGTGTTAGTGATTATGGACGGTGTCGGAAAAGGTGATGGCGGCAGCGGCGATGCCGTTGCGCAGGCAAAAACGCCGACACTTGACCGTTTGCTTGATACATGTCCGCATACCTATCTGAAGGCGCATGGAACAGCAGTAGGACTTCCCTCTGATGAAGATATGGGAAATTCTGAGGTCGGACATAATGCGCTTGGCTGTGGGCAGGTCTATTCACAGGGAGCTAAGCTTGTGGGCGAGTCTATTGAAAACGGGACGCTTTTTGCATCTGATACATGGTGCCGCCTGGTGGAAAATGCCAAGCAGGACAAAAAAATGCATTTTATCGGTCTTTTGTCTGACGGTAATGTCCATTCCAATATCGATCATCTGATCGCGCTTTTGAAGCAGGCACATGCGGCCGGTGTAAAAAAAGCATATTGTCATATACTCTTAGATGGACGTGATGTTCCTGCAACCTCGGCGCTTGAATATGTCGGGCAGCTGGAGACAGTGCTTGCATCGCTTAATACGCAGGGCTGTGATTACGCGATTGCCTCCGGTGGCGGCCGCATGCAGGTTACGATGGACCGGGATGAGGCAAACTGGAGCATGGTCGAGGCTGGATGGCGCACACATGTTCAGGGACAGGGACGCATGTTTGCGTCTGCAGCGGAGGCGATCGAGACGTATCGCGCCGAAACAGGATGTATTGACCAGGATCTGCCTGCGTTTGTTGTGGCAAGAAATAACGAGCCTGTTGCAAGAATTGATAACGGCGACAGTGTTGTTTTGTTTAATTTCCGGGGAGACCGCGCACAGGAGATTTCGCTTGCATTTGATCGCAAGGACTTTGATAAGTTTGATCGGGGAGATTATACCGGTGTTGAATTTGCGGGCATGCTGCAATACGATGGAGATCTGAATATTCCTGAAAACTATCTGGTGCAGCCTCCTGTGATTACAAATACTTTGACAGAGGTTCTTTGCAAGGCCGGCATTTCGGAGTATGCCGTTTCGGAGACACAGAAATACGGTCATGTAACATATTTCTGGAACGGCAACCGTTCCGGAAAGGTTGATGAATCTCTGGAAGTATATGAAGAGATCCCGTCGGACGTGATACCTTTTGAGCAGGCACCTGCTATGAAGTCGAAGGAGATCACAGAAAAAATGCTGGAAGCGATGGCTTCCGGAAAATTCCAATTCCTGCGCTGCAATTTCCCGAACGGCGATATGGTCGGTCATACCGGTGTTTTAGATGCAGTTATTTATGCGATGGAATGTGTGGATAACAGCCTGAAGCAGATCATCGAGGCAGCCGATCGTTACGGCTATACGGTGCTTATTACAGCTGATCACGGAAATGCAGATCAGATGACAGAGACAAAGAAGGGCAAGACCTCTGTCAGAACAGCACATTCTTTAAATTCCGTTCCCTTTATTATTTATGATAAGGATACAAACTGGAAGATTGTCGATGGTGCGTATGGTCTTGCTAATGTTGCGCCTACAGTCGTAAAGATGATGGGACAGCAGGCTCCTGCATGTTGGGAAAAGAGCATGGTATAAACATTTTGTAAAAATGTTCAAAATAGGATTCAGGAGGTACTGATATGATTTGTCAAAACAATGAAAACGGTTCTGTCTGTGTCAGCACCAATGTTTATGTTGATATTGCAGGTACGGCAGCGTCGAATTGCATGGGCGTTAAGGGTATGGCTGCCCGGTCCGTCAAGGATGGCGTATATCATTTGCTCCGCAAGGAATCTATGGGCAAAGGTGTTCGCGTAGAATTTCACGAAGATGACACAATTTCTATTGATCTGCACATTATGGTCGGGGATGGAGTTAATCTGCCCGCTATTGGTAAGGAGATCATTGATGAGGTCCGGTACATGGTAGAAAAATGTACCGGCACAAAGGTTCGCTCAGTGAATGTAAATATAGATTCCATGATGATTGGATAAATTCGGAGGTGTAACAGTGAGGCAGACCATTAACGGGGCCGATTTTCGCAGGCTTGTGATCAGTGCGGCCGCCTCGGTTGAGATTCATAAACAGCAGCTCAATGAGCTGAATGTATTCCCTGTGCCGGATGGAGATACCGGTACCAACATGTCGATGACGATCAATACCGCAGCAGCAGATCTGCGAAAGGCGGAGGATCCGACACTGGAGAAGGCGTCAGCAATTGCTGCTTCAGCTATGCTGCGCGGTGCAAGAGGTAATTCCGGTGTTATTCTTTCTCTTCTGTTCCGGGGCATTTCCAAAAAACTTAAGGGTGCAGAAAAATGCAACGGTGTTCTTTGGGCGGCAGCACTGCAGGAGGGTGTTGATGCGGCATATAAGGCAGTCATGAAGCCTGCCGAAGGCACGATTTTGACAGTTGCCCGTCTGGCAGCTGCCAAGGCGACCGCAGCCGCACAGGAGAATAATTACTTTGAGTATGTGCACGAAGCAGCGATCGAAGAAGCAAAAATCGCACTTGCCAATACAGTTAATCAGAACCCCGTGTTGAAAAAGGCGGGTGTTGTGGATGCCGGCGGTAAGGGCTGGCTGTTTGTTTTGGAAGCTATGCTCTGCGCGCTCCGGGGAGAGGATATTGTTGTTCCGGAGGGCATGGATGCCGGTGAGGCAAAGGAACAGGCTTCGTTCTCTGATTTCAATGAAGAGGATATTACCTTCACGTATTGTACCGAGTTTATTATCTCCCGCGAGAACGACAAAGATCCCGAAGCGCTTCGCAATTTCCTTTCCAGCTT
Source organism: Faecousia sp. (assembly GCA_045580205.1). GTDB lineage: Bacteria > Bacillota > Clostridia > Oscillospirales > Oscillospiraceae > Faecousia. The sequence goes on along the minus strand of JAZNNK010000150.1, from coordinate 3,812 downwards.
AGGCGACAGCTTGGTTCTTGTCGACGATGAAGAGATCATTAAGGTCCACGTTCATACAAATGATCCCGGCAAGGCGCTTCATGAGGCAATTGAGTACGGCTCATTCGTAACGGTGAAGATCGAGAATATGCGTTTGCAGCATACAGAAAAGGTTCTCAGTGAGAATGAAAAGTCGCCTAAGATCGCCGAAGCGGAAAAGACGTTTGGTGTTGTTGCGGTATGCGCAGGTGCGGGCCTTGCAGAGGTCTTCAGTAATTTGGGTGTTGATGGTATTGTTTCCGGCGGCCAGACTATGAATCCGAGCACGCAGGATATTTTGGAAGTGGTTAACCGGGTTCCTGCGGAAACGGTGTATGTTCTGCCGAACAATAAGAATATTATTATGGCGGCAGAGCAGGTAGATGCGTTGACACCGAAGCATGTCGTGGTCATCCCCAGTAAGACTGTGCCGCAGGGCATTACTGCAATGCTCAGCTTCAATCCGGATGGAGAGGAAGATGAGAATACGCAGGCGTTGACAGAAGCACTTTCGACCGTTGATACAATGCAGATCACCTATGCAGCCCGTAACTCGGATTACGATGGTTATGATATCCGCGAGGGCGATTATATGGCGATGTGCGGAGGTTCTCTGTTTGGAACAGGCAGAGATATCAAGGCCTTATTGCGCGCACTTGCTGAGAAGGTTCGCGATGACGGCAAGGAATATATCACGATTTATTACGGTGAGGATATTCAGGAAAAGCACGCACAGAAGGCAGCAGATTTGTTTGCAGATATCTGCCCCAATGCGGATGTAAATCTTTTAAGTGGCGGTCAGCCGGTATATTATTATCTGATTTCTGCGGAATAATTGTCTGTAGTTTTAGGCTCGCTGCATAAATAGCAGCGAGCCTTTGCCGCAATCAGATCGAAATGTGCCGAAAGGAGGGACGGTGTGAAAAGTTTTTTCAAGGGGAAATGGTTTGAAAAAGTGAAGCATCTGGTCAGGACGATTGCACAGATGAAGATTCCGCAGCACGCAGCGCATGCCAGTTATTTTATTGTACTGGCAGTATTTCCTTCGCTGGTGCTGTTATTAGGTCTTCTCCGTTATACAGGGCTGGAGGTGAATACGCTCACAGAGGTTTTGGAGGGAGTCATTCCGGCCGCGCTTATGGCTTCGGCAGAAAAACTGATTATCAGCACGTATCGGGGAACGTCCGGAACGGTCGTTTCTGTTTCTGCGTTGATCGCACTTTGGTCGGCAAGCAGAGGGATACATGGCTTGCGTACCGGACTTAATTCGATTTACGGTGTAACGGAGGATAGAGGATATTTTTATACGCGTGCTGTCAGCGTGCTTTATACGTTTTTCTTTTTACTGGTGCTTTTACTGACATTGATACTGCATGTGTTTGGAACGACTTTGCTGCATCTGCTACCGGTGGAGTCGGATCCGCTGCTTCAGTTTTTGACGGAAGCCATCGATCTGCGCTTCTTTGTGCTGCTGGCAGTGCAGACGATACTCTTTACTGCTATATTTATGGTTTTACCGAACCGTCGGAATAAACTGATGGATTCGCTTCCGGGAGCGTTGCTTGCATCAATTGGCTGGCTCGTTTTCTCGGATCTTTACTCAACATACGTAGAGCATTTTCCAAGCTATGCCAATGTATACGGCTCGGTTTATGCGGTAGCGCTGAGTATGCTTTGGCTGTATTGCTGTATATCTATCGTGTTTTATGGCGGCGCGCTTAATTATTATTTGATGGACCATCAGGATCCGGAAAGCATAGTAGAAATTTAAGACAAAATTTACCATGTGTTCATAACTTTATGGTAGAATACCTCAAAAGGAGGGAAAGCGGTGTTTGGCTATGTTATGGCGAATGTTCCGGAATTGGATAAGCAGCAGCAGAAGCGGTATAATGCCGTTTACTGCGGTGTATGCAGACAGATTCGGTCGCGTGCATCCAATCCTGCAAGATTAGCGCTGAGCTATGATATGGCGTTTTTGGCACTGCTTCTAATGAGCCTGTATGAACCGGAGGAATCCGGCGGCGACCGTGCTTGTATATTACATCCCATTAAAACCCGGCCCTGGCTCGACAGTATATATATTCGCTATGCGGCAGATATGAATGTAGCGCTGGCGTATTATAATGCGATGGACGATTATGAAGATGACAGACGCATATCTGCCAAATGGATGGCATCTGTATTTGAAAAGGATTTGCCGGATATCTCTGCGCGATATCCGCGCCAGTGCCGTGCGATGCATACGTGTATTTCCGAGCTGAGCAGGCTGGAAAAGGAAGGCTGCACTGTTGCGGATATACCGGCAAGCTGTTTTGGTAAGCTGATGGGAGAACTGCTGGTCTATGAAGAAGATATGTGGGCTCCGACACTTCGACAGATGGGAATGGCGCTTGGCAGATATATTTATCTGGCGGATGCGGCGGTAGATTATCATCGGGATCAGAAGAAGGGTAAGTATAATCCTTTTTGTGCAATGGGGACAGGCGAGGACTGGACCCGTTGGGAAGAGTATCTTGTGCTGGCAATGGGACGCTGTACAGAGTATTATGAGCGTTTGCCGCTTGTGCAGGATAAGAAGATACTCGATAACATTCTTTACAGTGGTGTATGGGTAGAGTATAGGACAAGACAGGGCAGAAAACGCCGGGAGGACAATAATGATCGAAGATCCATATAAGATCCTGGGCGTCAGCCCGAGCGCGACGGATGAACAGATCAAGAGCGCATACCGAAAACTGGCAAAAAAATATCATCCGGACCGAAACCCGGGAGATCAAGAGGCCGCAAAGATGATGCAGAAAATAAATGCGGCGTATGAACAAATCAAAAATCCCGAAAAAGCATCCTCTTCTACAGGGGGTTATGGCGCACAGGGCTACGGTGGATACGGATACGGTCCGTTTGGAGGCGCGTGGTCGCAGCAGCAATACGAAGGCGCTGATTTTGACAGATATCAACGCGGCGCTTATGAATATATTCGGATGGGGCGGTATCAGGAGGCGCTTAATATTTTGAGCGCATCTACGCAGCGAAATGCGCGCTGGTATTATCTGTCTGCGATTGCAAATGATGCTTTGGGCAACCAGGTAACGGCGCTCGAGCATATTCGGCGGGCGGTCTCTATGGAGCCGGATAATCCGCATTATTTGGACATGCTGAACCGGATTGAAAACGGCGGCGCAACATATCGCCGTCAGGCGGGCAATTTCCGGGGGTTTGATATGCACGGAAGCCTTTGGCAGCTGTGCCTGTGTTATTTTGCGCAGCTTTTCTGCTGTCGTGGAAGATTTTTCTGTTGTTGACACGGATACGTTTGCCTGCTATAATTTTTATGACAACTTGATAATCGGTTCGTGGCAGGTACAGCGTATGGCTGTATTTGCTTAACAAGAAAATCGGGTGAAAGTCCCGAACGGTACCGCCGCTGTAAATGCTGAGAAGAACACTTAGGGCGAAAGCCGGTCACTGGAGATTTCCGGGAAGGCTGTGTTCTTTGCAAGGGGTTGCAACCCCCCGACAGGCATGAGTCAGAAGACCTACGAATCGGGATCTCCGACCTTTGCGTGATTACAGAGGTTGCGTTTGTCGCAGAAAAACGGCTGCGGCACCCTTTTTGGGTGCCGCAGTAAGCTTTTTTTAGGAGGAAATTATGAAAAACAAAAAATGGATCGTTGCGGTTGTTGCGCTTGCGGTTATTGCAGGCATCATGTTGGGTGTGTGGTTCGCGACCCGGCCAGAACCGGAAGACGGAATAAAGTCTTTTACCGTTACAGTTGTGCATGGCGACGGTA
>JAZNNK010000149.1:0-9481 GCA_045580205.1 Faecousia sp. | reverse complement strand
CACCAAGAAGGGTGTTCCCACCGGTTGGCGTCTGGCTGTTCGCGACATTCTTGAGTACGGCGGAGCAAAGTTCCTGTGCCCGATGGCTGGTACGATCTCCATGATGCCCGGTACAGCTTCTGACCCGGCATACCGCCGCGTCGATGTCGACGTAGAGACCGGAAAGGTTTCCGGCCTGTTCTGATTTTTCTGATCCAATAAAGCACAGGCGGTTATCCGCCTGTGCTTTTGGAGCATTGTGCAGGGTAGGGATATGCTGCTGCTATGAGAAGAGGGGGTATATCCCTGTCCTGCAATTTTCTGATAAAGGAGATAAGTATAATGGATATGACATTAGAATCCTGCCGCAAATTTGTGGAGGTTCTGGCATCGGATGCACCGGCACCCGGCGGCGGCGGCGCGGCTGCGCTGGTTGGGGCGATCGGTACGGCTCTTGGTAATATGGTCGGCTCGCTGACCGTAGGTAAGAAAAAATATGCAGAAGTAGAGGCAGAGATCATTGCGCTGAAGCAAAAGTGTGATGCGCTGCAGACAGAGCTTCTCAATCAGGTGGAGGCGGATGAAGTGAACTTCCTGCCGCTTGCAAAGGCATACGGTATTCCCAAGGACGATCCGAATCGGGATGCTGTTATGGAGGAGGCAACAATGATCGCCTGCTCGACACCTATGTACATTATGGAGCTTTGCTGTCAGGCAATTGAATATATTGCTATTTTTGCTGCAAAGGGCAGCCGTTTAGCTGTATCGGATGCAGGCTGCGGTGCGGTGTGCTGTAAGGCAGCGCTGCAGGCGGCAAGTCTGAATGTGTTTATTAACACCAAGAGCCTGAAAAACCGCGAGGTTGCTGAGCAGATGAATGCAAAGGCAAACGGCATGCTCACAAAATATTGCGCAATGGCAGACGAGATCTTTAACATTGTGAAGGCCGGCTTCGGTCAGTAACGATCAGGGAGGAAATCATTATGGCAAAATTACTGCTTGGTAAGGAAGTAACCGATGCGCTCAATGCCGCTCTGCAGGAGCGCACAGCCGCATTGCGTGAAAAGGGCGTTGTGCCGACACTGGGTATTATCCGTGTCGGTGAAGATCCGAGCGACCTTTCTTATGAAAAGGGCGCAACAAAGCGCGCGGAGCTGGTGGGTGTAGCAGTCAAGAATTATATTCTTGCAGCGGATGCTTCCAAGGAAGAAGTTCTGAAAGTCATCGACGAAGTGAATGCGGATGATTCGATTCACGGTGTGCTGATGTTCCGTCCTCTGCCGAAGCATCTGAAGGCGGATCAGAATGAGATCTGCAACCGGCTTGATCCGAAAAAGGATGTTGACTGCATGACACATATGTCTAATGCCGGTGTGTTTGAAGGCCTGAATGATCTGGGCTATGCACCGTGTACGCCCGCTGCCTGCATGGAGATCCTGGATTTCTATGGCATTGATTGCAAGGGTAAGAGCGCTGCTGTGATCGGCCGTTCTCTTGTTGTCGGCAAGCCTGCCGCAATGATGCTCATGGGCAAGAATGCGACCGTAACGGTGTGCCATACGAGAACAGTCAACACTGCCGAGATCTGCAGAAATGCGGATATTATCGTTTCTGCTGCAGGCGTGCTGAATTCTCTGACGGCAGATTTTGTTCGTCCCGGTCAGATCGTCATTGATGTATCGATCAACTGGGATGAGAATAAGATCAACGCAAAGGGCGGCAAGGGCGGTATCGCCGGCGACGCAAAATTTGATGAGGTCGAGCCGGTCGTTGAGGCGATCACACCGGTACCCGGTGGTGTAGGCTCTGTTACAACGAGCGTTCTGATGAAGCACGTTGTGGAAGCTGCAGAGAAAATCTGATTTCTGCAGATCAATACCCTTGCGCATGACTGACGGATAAACAGAGGTTACTCTGGTGGAGTGCGGAGGAGAAATGCCGACCGTCTGGGGGACCCGACTTGTAACAGGGTTGGATCGCCTTTTACAATGAGGAAAAATGAGGTAGATAATATGAAAAAAATTAAGAATCTGCCGGAGAGCAGCTTTCTGAAGCTGTTTTTCGCTTTCGTTTCCCTGTGCTTTTTGGCAGCGGCATTTATTATGTCAGACCGCGCTGCTGCTTTTTCCGGTCTGTGGAAGATCCTCACCGGTACTTGTAAGATCTCCACCAACTATTTCGCTCTGGGTGGTTTTGCGGCCACTTTCCTGAATATGGGTCTGGTGGGCCTTTTCTGCACCGGTATGTGCTGCCTGCCCGGCGCAAAGCCAAATAATGTTACCACACTGGGCGTGCTGCTAACTGTTGGCTTCGGCTCCTGGGGTATTAACCCTCTGAACATGATCCCTACAGTGCTGGGCGTATGTTTGTATGCTCTGGTGAAAAAGGAAAAGTTAGGCGCGGTATCCAATGCCATGATGTATTCTACCGGCATTGCGCCGCTGATCTCGGATCTTTTGTTCCGGTATCCCGGTGTGGAGTATGCAGGCTTTAATCTGTTGGGTCTTGGTATGGCGTTGCTGGTGGGTGTTATTATCGGATTTTTCCTGCCTGCCGGCCTGACGCACGCACCTAACATTCACAAGGGCTATGACCATTATTCGGCGGCTGTGCCGATCGGTATGACGGCATTTTTCCTCCGGGCAGTGCTGTACAATGTAATGTTAGGCTGGAAGCTTGCAGATGTGGGTAAGCTCAGCACACTGGGCGCACTGAATGTGGTTAGCTTCCCGATGACAAACATCTTCTGCTTTGTCGTATTCGGTCTTTGCATTATTTTTGCGCTCCTGATGGGCTGCACACCGAAGGATTACTGGCTCCTTATGAAGGATTCCGGACACGGCGTCAGCTTTACCACCAAGTACGGCAATGCTCCTTTTTTGATGAATGTGGGTGTGTACGGTCTGATGATTGTGGCATACTTCAATATAGCAGGCGCTATTGACGGCGTGAATGTCTGGACGGGTATGACCTTTGGTATTGTATTTTGTATGCTGGCAACCTGTAATTCCGGTTCTCATCCCGGTAACGTCTGGCCTATTATGGCAGGTTATGTAGTTACATCTTTCCTGTTTGGCTGGATATTCAAGGCCTTAGGCGGTGAAAGCTTTGGCCTGACCATTGGTAATCAGTCCATTCTGATTGGTCTGTGCTACGCCAACGGTTTGAGCCCCATTGCCGGCAAGTACGGTTTTGGCTACGGCATGCTGGCCGCAGGCCTGCATTATTTGCTGGTTACGGCTGTGCCGGATATGCATGCAGGCTTCTGCCTGTATAACGGCGGCTTTACTGCGGCACTGATCTGCCTTGTTTTTGTGCCTCAGTTGGAGCGCTTTTGTAAGACAAAAGAGGAGCGCGCTTTAAAGAAAACCGAAGCAAAATAATAAAAGACGGGTGCTTTTGCACCCGTCTTTTTTATGCGGTATGTAGTGTTATTTAGCAAGTGTGGCAAGGATCGCCTTTCCACCTTCAATAATGGTTTCTGCAACGCCGGATTTATAGCGGGAAGAGCGCGCTTCGTAGCCGCCTTCGTCGTATGCGGATTTTACCGGGAAATAGCCTTCGTATCCGTTTGTCAGTGCGCAGGGAAGGATCAGGCTGAAGCCGCCGGCTTCCTTGATCTTCACGCCGATCTCAGTAAACGGCTCGCCCGGGATACCAACCAGTGCAACCGGTCCAATGCGCAGTCCCAGCATATTTAAGTCAAGGTACTCGGGGCTGTTTTCGTATTTGCAGATACGCAGCGCTTCAGCAACGACGGTCGTCAGCTCCATAGCGGTATACGGAATATCGCAGTCGCGGCCTGCATCGTGAAGCTCTTTGTATTTCTTAGCAAGCGGGACTTCATGCGGCTCCGGCACATTCAGCTTTACCGGGACAGTCTTTGTGATCATCTCAATGCTGTCAACATCTGTGTAGTATACTTTGTCGTATACCTGCAGGACGGTTCCTGCAAGGGCGCGGCCGACAAATCTTGCCATGCCGGGGCTCTTCATTTCGTTGTCAAAGCTGATCTCCGTGTCATTCATGTCTGCACTGTCGGGATGTATGTTGGTGCTGCCGACGTCGCCCTGCGCGCCGCCGATAAACAGACAGTCTGCGCCTTCCAATGCAAGATTAAGGGTTTTTTCCATCCAGTACGGCCAGTCGGCAGAGAGAAGCTCGCCATTTACTGTGTCGACGTGGACGCCGTAGTTGACTAAAATGACAGGTTTTTTTCCTTCACGGTCGAATCGAAGAACGTTTACGCGCTGATCCAGCTCGCCGATCGGGCCTACGATGTCCGGATCGTTGATGGGCGGGCAGGTCATCGTGCTGCCGTCTTTCATTTTGTAACGACGGATATATGCTACGCGCGCAGGCGCGGTACCGACACCATAGCCCATTTTGGTAGGAACCATATCTGCCAGTGCCAGACGGACAGCTTCGAGAAGCTTCTTCTCAACGAAATCCACATATTGCTGGACTGGCTCGACAGGCGCTTCAAACATATCGGTGGGCGCAAAAAGCGGCCCGGTGTGCGTGTGTGTATTGGTCAGGAAGATCTTGTCGCGGGGGAAGTCGGTTGCTTCCTCAATGGCGGCGCAGAAGCGCTGCACCAGAGGTGTGTCGAGCATACATGCGTCAACGCTGATAATGAGGACTTGTTCCTCGCCACAGGAGAGCGCAAACACACTTGCGCAAATATCGTCTAAAAAGCCTTTGGCAAAGCGCGGCACGAAATATCCGGAAATGCCGATGTTTAGAGGTGGATTGATCGTTACCTTCTGATAGCCGGTAAAAAGTTTATTCATAGAGGTCTCCTTCTGTCATGACGTTGAGCACGTCAAATTTATCGTTTACAAATACAAGATCTGCAAGCTTGCCTTTTTCAATAGAGCCGATCTCGTGATCCATACCGATCACCTTTGCCGGATTGAGCGAGGCCATGATAAATGCCTGTGCGATGCCGCAGTTTGTATGGCTCATGATATTTCTGCAGGCAACATCCATTGTCAGCAGACTGCCGTTAATGCCACCGTGATCGTCAAAATTCAGATCCGTAATATGCGCATACTGCGCGGGAGAAGGCTCGCCTTCAAGCGTTGCGTCGGTAACCAGCACGATCCGGTCAACGCCTTTAATGCGCATAAGCATTTGCTGCATCGCAGGATTTACATGAATGCCGTGCGAGTCCGAGATAAGCTCCGCGTACATATCGGGCTGGCTGAAGCAGTATTCGTCCGGGCCGACACCGCGTGTACCCAGTGCAGCCGGAAGACGGCCGGTCGCATTAGTGGTGTGCGTCATGAGCTTCGGCGGATAACGGTACATCGAAGCAATCTGCAAAGGGGTTGCTTCTGAATGCCCGATCGCAAAGACAACATCGGGGTTTACTTTTCTTGCGTATTCAAAAAAGCCTTCGATTCCCGCAAGCTCAGGCGCGACGGTCCAGACCTTTACATCGGTGCCGCAGGCATCTACAAGCGCCTTGTATTCTTCCTCTACGATGCCGTGCCGCCAGGGGTTTTTATCGGAATTTGCGCCATAGACGGGGTTTGTATACGGGCCTTCCATATATATGCCCTTAATGACGCGGCTTTTCTGCATAGCCTTTTTTGTATCTGCAATTGCGCGGAGCATCTGGTCAAGCGGCTGGACATAGAAAGGTGTGGAGAGTAGGGTTGTTGTTCCGTGTTTTAGGAAATGTTCTGCGGCGCGGGCGCTTTCATCATAAGTAGCGCAATCGCGGCTTGCGTGCACATGCAGGTCAACAAAGCCGGGGCCAACATAAGCGCCCTGCGCATCGATCACCTGCGCATCGGCAGGGATTTTGGCGCAATCCTTTTGGATATCAAAGATTTTCTTTCCTTTGATGATAATAGCACCGTCATAAATAATGCCGTTATATGTAACAATGTTTGCATGGATTATTGCTTTGTACATAGAACCACCTCTTTTATTTAATATACCATAAAAAGGCAGACAAAGCAAGGGCTGCAGAAAACCACCGCCTGTCGTTCAGACGGTGATTTTTATAAAAGGAAAAAGTTTTTCTGCGGATGTTTGCCTGCGCATTAGGAACCGACTGACTGTGTGCGGCATTAGACAGTTGCGATCGCAGCCTCCAGTGCGACCTGCATCATATCGTGGAAGGAGGTCTGTCGCTGCTCGGCGGATAATGCACGCTGACTTGTGAAGGAATCAGAGATCGTCAGCAGACAGGCGGCTTTTTTGCCTAAAATATTGGCGTTGTGGAACAGCGCAAAGCTCTCCATTTCCACACACCAGCAGTTATGTTTTTTATAGAACTGCGCATAATTGTCGACATTTTCTTCGTGATAAAATACATCGCTGGAATGGATCCGGCATTTTGTGAGTTTTTTGCCAAGTGTTTCTGCAGCAGAGGCAATAATGCTGTTCAGGGCGGTATCGGGATAGAGGATATCGTCTGTAACACCCGCCTGCGCCTTTGCAAAAGAGGAATCGCTCCAGGCGCTTTCTGCCAGCACGAGGTCGGGAACATCGAGCTGATCGCAATAGCCGCCGGCGCTTCCGATGCGGATAATATTTTCAACGCCGTACTGGGAGTAAAGCTCATAGGAGTAAATGCCAATGCTGGGCATGCCCATGCCGGAACCCATGACGGAGACAGGCTTGCCTTTATAGGTTCCGGTAAATCCAAGCATATTCCGCACCTGATTGAACAGGTGTACATTGTCTAAATATGTTTCGGCAATGAATTTTGCGCGCAAGGGGTCTCCGGGCATGAGTACGGTATGGGCAATTTCACCGTTTTGCGCTTGGTTGTGCGGTGTGGACATAGCTTCATCTCTCCTTTTAGTGAGGATCTGGCACTGCATTTATTTTACAGTTACAATCAGAAAAAGTCAATGCGCCGTGTCCGGACGGCGCAACGCAGGGCAGGCGCAGGTGCATCAAGGCAGTCCGAAAGGAAAAGGATAATTTTGTCCCCGGGAGCGCTTTTGGTTTTTATTAAAAACCGGTATTTTTAAGGAAACCTTAAAAAACGGGGAGGGGGATTTGTGGTAGGATAACAGTGATTACAGGACCACTGCGTCCGGAAAAGACAGAGAGAAGGATATGAAAGAATTTTTTGCATGGCTGTTCAGCCAGAATAATTCCGATCTGACGATCGGGTTGTATGATACATGGCATTTTCTTTACTTGTTTATCGTTTTTGGCGGCACATTGGCGCTGTCGCTGATCGGCTGCAAATACCCGGAATACAAGTCGCGGCTGCAGAGGGTAATGGCTTATCTGACTGTGGGGCTGTATGTGATCGACTTTTTTATCATGCCCCTGTCTGACAGCTACGACGGCATCAGTGCTTACAAACTGCCCTTTAATATTTGTACGATCATGGCGGTGCTGGTGCCTTTTGTCCAGTTTAATCCTAAATTTGCAGGAATCCGCCAGCCTGTAACGACACTTTCTATCGCCTCGAGCCTGATGTGGATGTGCTATCCCGGCACAGCTCTGGGCGGTCAGCCGCCGTTTTGTTATCTGATTTTCCAAACCTTTATGTATCACGGCTTTTTGTTTTGCTGGGGCGTGCTGAATCTTTCTTATGGCGATGTAGTTTACGATATCCGCAAGATCTGGAAAGAGCTTGCCGGTATTTTATTGATTCTTGTGTGGGCGTCCTTTGGAAATGCGGTGTATGACCGGGGGTATAACTGGTTTTTTATCGAGTCCAGCATTTTTCCGTTTCTGACGGATGAGATCATGCCTGTGATGGTCGTGCTCTCGGTGTTCGGCGTTTGCCTTGTGATCTATGGCATATACTATGTTATGAAAGCATGCGACAAAAGAAGACAAAAATGCAGGCAGGTTTCCGTATAACATAAAAAACTCCCGGATAAGTCCGGGAGTTTTTTGTTAAGGCGCAGTTTTTGATCGCGGCTTGAAGTGCGCAACGATCTGCTTGCTGTAGATGATCAGCAGATATACCAAAACGATCAGAATGATCGGCAGCATATACCAGAATTCATATGGAATGAACGACCAGAACAGCGCCATGACCGGATTTTCCGGTCTGAGCGAGTACATATAGTTTACCTGGACCAGCGCGCCGGAAGGGTTGAGGATCTGCTGCTCTATAAAATAGCTGTTAAGAGCCATATTTGCAAGGTGGACCAGTGTATATACGCATAAAGTGATCAGTAAGGTGGAGCCTATGCATTTAATGTCTTTTTCCACGAGCTTGAGCTTAAAGAGTAAAATGGGAATACCAAATTCCAGCAAGTGCGGGAAAAAGTAAAAGCAAAAGGTCAGAGAGAAAATTTCAAAATCTGCCTGGGCATTGTTAACGATAATAGCCATTACCGCGCCTAACGACCATAAAAGCAGAAGATTGCTCAGTGTTTTGCTTCGTGTAAAAACGGCAAACGGAAGCACAAGCGCGGTCAATGAGCAAAGATGTAGCGGAAGATATTCGTAGGGCGATCCCCATGTAACTAAATTGAAGATGATCGCCGCTATTCCGGAAAAGGAAAGAATCCCTAAAACGACCGTCTGCACCTTCGCACTAAAACAGCGCAAAAGAAAATAAAGACCGACGATGATCCCTGCTCCTAACAGAAGCGACAGAAGGTGTACTGTGCTGAATGAACCCCATACCATACGTGGTTGCTCCTTTTTTGTTTTTTTATATCATTATAACATACAGTTTGATTCATATAAAGGCTTTTGTGCACGGCAAGGGGCATTAAAGGTTGCCCCGTTACGGCAGCAGATTGCCGGCGGCGCGGTAAATTTCATACCACTGCCCGCGCGTGATGGAAATTTCGCTTGCTTTTATGCAGTCAGCAAGTCGGGCGGGGTTTGTAGTGCCGGTAACCGGTTGCATTCTTGCGGGATGACGGAGGATCCAGGCAAAAGCAACGGTTGTTTTTGAAACGCCGTAGTCGTTGCCGATTCTTTCCAACACCTCGTTTAGTTCAGGAAATTTGTCGTTGTCAATAAAGCAGCCCTCAAAAAAGCCATACTGCACCGGCGACCAAGGCTGGATCGTTATGTTATTGAGGCGGCAGAAATCCAGCACGCCGCCATCACGGACGATGCCCGGCTCGTTATGGATATTTACATTTATACCCGATTGGATCATCGGTGTGTGCATGATACTAAACTGCAGCTGATTGGCGCAAAGCGGCATATCAAGGGCGCTCTGCAGCAGCTGGATCTGATAGGGATTGTGATTGGAAACGCCAAAATGACGAACCTTTCCTGTGTCCTTCAGATAGGAAAAAGCACGGGCAACCTCTTCGGGCTCTATCAGTGCGTCGGGGCGGTGGAGAAGCAGAACATCGATATAGTCCGTGCCCAGCCGCTTGAGGCTTCCATCAACAGAATTTACGATATGGTCATAGGAAAAATCATATTGACCTTTACGAATACCGCACTTGGTTTGGATAAAGATGTTTTCCCGCATTGATGGGGATATTGCTTTGCCGAAAACCTCTTCGCTTTTGCCTCCGCCGTAAATATCGGCGTGGTCAAA
>JAZNNK010000148.1:0-9214 GCA_045580205.1 Faecousia sp. | reverse complement strand
GCACTTGCCAAAAGTGTATCCGCACCGGTGATATTGAGAATATCGGCAAGACAGCACGGCATGGCACATATTTCGAAATGCTTGGTAATTTCTCCTTTGGCGATTATTTTAAAAAGGAAGCGATTGCATGGAGCTGGGAGTTTTTGACAAAAGTCGTTGGACTTGATGAAAGCCGCCTGTATCCTTCTATTTATGAAAATGATGAAGAGGCCTTTGAGATATGGAATAAGGATATTGGTGTTCCTGCAGAGAATATTTTCCGGTTTGGCAAGGCAGATAATTTCTGGGAGCACGGCTCCGGTCCTTGCGGTCCTTGCAGTGAGATCTACTATGATCGCGGCGAAAAGTACGGCTGTGGAAAGCCAGACTGTAAAGTAGGTTGCGAATGCGACCGATTCATGGAAGTATGGAATAACGTATTCTCCCAGTTTGATAATGACGGAAACGGTAATTATACAGAACTGTCGCAAAAGAATATCGATACAGGCATGGGATTGGAGCGTCTGGCTGTTGTCTGCCAGGATGTGAACAGCCTGTTTGATGTTGATACCGTCATGAACATTACAAATCATGTTACTGCGATTACGGGTGCGTCCTATGGACAGAGTGTTAAAACAGATGTCAGCCTTCGCGTGATCACAGATCATATCCGTGCGTCGACCTTTATGATTGCGGATGGCGTTCAACCCACGAATGAAGGGCGTGGCTATGTTCTTCGCCGCCTTCTGCGCCGCGCAGCTCGTCATGGAAAGCTGCTTGGTGTCAGCCGCCCGTTCCTGTATGAGGTGGTAGAGACCGTTATTCGGGAAAATGAGAGCCACTATACCTATCTGCGTGAGCGTGCGGAGCATATTATTCGTGTCGTAAAGAACGAGGAAGAAAATTTTGCGCGTACAATTGATACCGGCATGCGTATTTTTAATGAGAAGCTGGCAGCACATAAGGCAAATGGTGCCGTTGTTTTTTCCGGAGCGGATGCATTTTTACTTTCTGATACCTATGGCTTCCCGGTTGATCTGACCGTAGAAATGCTTGAAGATGAAGGTATGACACTTGATATGCAAAAGTATACTGCGTGCCGCGAAGAGCAGCGCATTCGTGCCCGCGAGGATCGACTGAAAATGGGCGATTTAGGTTGGGCAGGCATTGATTTCGGTCAGGATGTTTTTGCTACGGAATTTGTGGGCTATGAACAGGAAAAGTCCTCTGCAAAGGTTTTGGCAGTCTGCGTTGGAGAGGAAATCACGGGTTCCGTAACCGGCGGAGAAAAAGGCATTATTGTTCTGGATAAGACACCGTTCTATGCTGAGATGGGTGGACAAGCTGCCGATCATGGTGTTATCATTATGGATGAAAGCCGGTTCCAGGTATTAGATGTGCAGAAGGACAAGGCAGGCAGATATCTGCATAGCGGCATTATGCTCAGCGGCACGATCAAGGTTGATGACTGTGTTAGCGCAGAAATCGACATTGAGCGCCGCAAGGCGATCATGCGAGCACACTCCGCTACACACCTGCTGCAGAAAGCATTGAAAAAAGTGCTTGGCGACCATGTTCATCAGGCAGGCTCGCTTGTTGAGCCGGACCGACTTCGTTTCGACTTTAGCCACTATTCTGCTGTAACAGCAGAGGAGTTGTCCAAGATTGATGCTTATGTACAGGCGTCAGTGCTGGATGGATATAACGTAGATATTCGTCAGATGCCGATCGAAGAGGCGAAGAGCATGGGTGCAATGGCACTGTTTAGCGAAAAATACGGTGATACAGTCCGTGTTGTAAATATGGGTGGTTATTCTATCGAGCTTTGCGGCGGTACACATGTGGACAATACTGCTAAAGTTGGTCCGTTCCGTATTGAAAGTGAGGGCTCTGTAGCATCCGGAGTCCGTCGTATTGAGGCCATTACCGGAAAAGCATGCCTTGCAGAAATGGAGCTTTCCCGTCAGAGGGTTTATCAGGCATGTTCAATCTTGAAAACAAAACCCGCTGAGCTGGCGCAGAAGATTGAAAGTCAGATCGATGAGATTAAAGACCTGAAGAGAGCAATTGAATCATTTAAGGCAAAAGAAACTGCCGCAGAAGTGGATCAATTCCTGTTTGGTGCGAGAAGGTTGGATGAATTCCATGTGATTACTGCGAATATTTCTAATGCCGATGCAGCAAAATTGCGCCAGATGGGTGATACGCTGCGCGATAAAGCGCCGACGGTTGTTGCAGTTCTTGCTACTGTAAATGATGGAAAGGTTACTTTCCTGGCAGTTTGCGGTAAAGATGCTGTTGCAAAGGGTATGAAGGCAGGCGAGATTGTCAAGATGGTCTGTACTTGTTGTGGCGGTTCCGGTGGCGGAAAGCCGGACTCTGCTATGGGCGGCGGAAAAGATGCCCTTAAGATTGATGATGCGCTTGCTATGGTTGATGAATATGTAGCTTCGAAAATCAATTAATGGATAAGTGAGAGGAAGCTGCTACACAGCAGCGTCCTTTTACCAATTCATACAGAGGTTTTTATGCGAAGATTAATGTGGTTTACGGTTGGATTTGCGTCAATGATCGCAGCCGCAGCATATATAAAATCTGATGTGTGGCTTGCAGCAGCACTTATTGCCTGTTTGTGTATATGTTTGACCTTAATCTTGATCAGGAGGAAAACAGGGATCAGCGCAATTGCAATGCTTTTTCTGTTCGGTGTTTTTGCCGGTCGCATATGGTCGTGGGGCTATAATGCGATAATTTTATCCTTGCCACAGGATATGGATGGCGAAGAATGTTATGCAGTGATTGAGATATCCGATTACAGTTATGATACAGATTTCGGTATCGTATCTGACGGAACAATAAAACTATCCGGCATAACATACCGCGTGCGCGTTTATCTGGACAGTGTTGACGTTTTATATCCCGGGGATACTGTTGCAGGACAGATGCGTTTTCAGTATACAATGGATAACGCGTATAATGATACGACATATCATGCAGAAAAAGGCATTTTTCTGCTCGCTTATCCAGATGATACAGTCATTGTCTCACACACAGAGAAAATGCCTGCAAAATATTTTGCTATAGTGCTTCGCAGGCAGATCACAGATTATCTTGATGACGCATTTGCAGACGATACAGTCGCGTTTGCAAGAGCATTGCTGCTTGGAGATAGTTCTTTGCTTGATTACGAAGTAGATACTGCATTTAAGATCAGTGGCATTCGGCACGTGATCGCCGTTTCCGGATTGCATATTTCTATTTTGTTCTCATTAATTTATACCGTTTCCGGTAAACGACGCCTTATAACAGCGGCTTTGGGCATTCCAATTCTTCTGACATTTACGGCAGCAGCAGGATTCACCCCGTCGATCGTCAGAGCATGTATCATGCAGATTTTGATGATCATGGCGTTGCTATTTAACAAAGAGTATGATCCTCCAACTGCGCTTTCTTTTGCCGTACTTATTATGCTGTTGGCAAATCCGATTACTGTAAGGTCTGCCGGTTTTCAACTGTCAGTTGGATGCGTAATAGGTATCTTTTTGTTTTCCGGTAAGATTCATCGCATTTTGCTCAACGAAAGACGTGCGGAAAAAGCAAAGGGAAAATCTTTTCGGGCTAAACTGATTCGTTTTACTGTCGGATCGGTCAGTGTTTCGCTCAGCGCTATGATCGTAACGACACCGCTTTGCGCTTACTATTTTGGAACGGTCAGCATAATCGGCGTGGTTACAAATCTGCTGATTTTGTGGTTAATATCATTTGTTTTTTATGGGATCATTGCGGTTTGTGTTGTGTCAGCAATATATATGCCGGCAGGAGCATTGATTGCATCTGTTATTTCATGGCCGATCCGTTTTATTATTATGACATCGGTGCAGCTTTCAAAGCTTCCGTTCGCGGCGGTATATACGAATAACATATATATTATTTTATGGCTTGTCTTCAGTTATTTAACATTAATTCTTTATTTGTTTTCCAGAATAAAAAAGCCTGCATTACTTGCAGGTTGTGTGATCGCAAGTTTAGTATTGTGTATCACAATGTCCCGGCTGGAGCCGAGGTTTGATAATTACCGCATTACCGTTCTGGATGTCGGGCAGGGACAATCCATCCTTATTCAGAGTAGGGGACATAGTTATTTAGTAGATTGCGGTGGCGATACGCCTGCGATTGCAGCGGATGCAGCATCTCAGCTGCTTTTATCACAGGGTATTAATCACCTGGACGGTATTTTTATTACACATTTTGATAAGGATCATGCTGCAGGAACACACCTTCTTTTATCAAGAATCGGCGCAGATAAGCTGTATCTTCCTGATATTGAGGATGATGCAGATGTGCTCGATACTTTACAGTTAAATCATAGCTTGTTGATAAGAAGCTTTAAGGAAAACACAAAACTTGAACTGGATAATATTATCATATCTTTGTTTCCTGCACAGCAGCGTGATGCTGGAAATGAAAGCAGTATGTGCATCTTGTTTCAGATCGATAATTATGATATACTGATCACAGGTGAACGTGGAAGCGCAGGGGAATATGCGCTGATGGAGCATGTAGATCTGCCGCAGATCGATATGCTTGTTGTTGGACATCATGGCTCAAAAACATCAACATCATTTGAATTGCTGCAAAAGACGAAGCCTGTAACAGCGGTGATATCATTAAGCGGACAAAACCGGTATGGACATCCTGCAAAGGAGGTCCTTAACCGATTAAAACTTTTTGAATGTCAGATTCTACGTACAGATCAGGAGGGGACAATTGTTCTCAGGGGGTGAAATCCGTGAAAAAAGAAAACGCAACAATTACGATTCAGACACTGAAAACAGCTATCCGTGAAAAGAAGACGAAGAGATTGTATGTTTTTCACGGGGAAGAGACTTTTTTGTTAAATCATTATCTTGGTCAGCTTCGAAAGAACCTGATTGATGAAATAACAGAGTCCTTTAACTTCCGTAAATTTACCAATGAAAATTTCAGTGTACAGGAATTAGTGGATTGTGTAGAGTGTTTGCCGGTCATGGCAGAGAACACAATGATCGTTGTCGAGGATGTCGATATATTTAAGCTTGCAGAATTGGAGCGCACAAAGCTTGCGGAAATTTTTGCAGATATTCCACAGTACTGCACAATTGTTTTCACCTATATTACTTTGCAGTGGAAATTAGATGAGCGGTATAAAAAATTTTACAGCATTATTATAGAACATGCAGCCATTGTTGAATTTGCAAAGCAGGATCGCCGTGATCTGGTCAGCTGGGTAACACGCCATTTTGCAGCTAATAAGAAATCCGTTACGCCGCAGCTTTGTGGGTATCTGATCGATATTACAGATGGCACAATGACATCTCTTGCAGGTGAAATCTTAAAAATATGCGCTTATTCCGGTACCGATACTATTACAAAAAGTGATATAGATGCAGTAACAGAGCCTGTGCCGGATGCCGTAGTCATGCAGATGACAGAGCTTATGGGTGTTGGTGAATATGGCAGTGCAATGGTAAAGCTTCAGCAGCTCTTAAAAAAGCAAGAGCCGCCATTATCGATTTTATCTGCAATAGGAGGTCATTTCCGGAGGATCAGCACGGCAAAAACCCTGTTGGATAACGGGGAAGGTGTTGCTGAGTTTATGAGCATATACAAATGTAAGGATTATTATGCAAAAAGGTTTATATCGATTGCCGGTAAGTTCTCTGCAGAGTTTCTCCATAAGGTGGCCGAACTGATCTTAGAAACAGATTATCAGATGAAGACATCGTTTGACGATCCGGAAAGACTCTTGGAGCTTCTTGTTTTGCGGATATCTCAGGAGGCAAAGAATGGTTAGTGTTCATGAAGCAATCGTTGTGGAAGGACGGTATGATAAGAACACCCTGTCGCAGGTTGTTCAGGCGCCGATCTTTCAGACTGACGGCTTTGGAATTATGAAGAATGCAGCGCTTTTGAATACGCTTCGCGATATAGCACGGATTAGAGGTTTGATTATATTTACGGATTCGGATGGCGCGGGTTTTGTGATTCGTAATTATCTGAAGAGTGCGATTCCGGCGCATCAACTTAAGCATGCCTATATTCCGGATGTTTACGGAAAAGAACGCCGAAAATCAGCTCCCGGACGGGAAGGTAAACTCGGTGTGGAGGGAATGTCTCCGGATGTTTTGCTGGAGTGTTTGCGCAAAGCCGGTGCTACATTTATAGAGCAGGAAGCGGATATAATACAAAAACCGTCTTTGACGAAGCAGGATCTGTTTGCATTGGGACTGTCCGGTTCTAAAAATAGCAGTGTCAGACGAAAGGCGCTTCTTACACACTTAAATCTTCCGCAGCATATGAGTTGTAATGCGATGCTTCAGGCTCTTTCTCTTATATATTCAAAGGAGGAGCTGTCCAATATCGTTATGAATGAGTTGGAGATTGATGATGATTGATATTTCCGTTAAAAATTTGACAAAGTTTTTCGTAATTGGCGAGAATCTTCTTGAGAATCTTAGCTTCGATATTCAAGAGGGAGAACGTGTTGCGATATTAGGCAGAAATGGATGCGGAAAATCCACGCTTTTCAATATTCTTGCCGGTCAAATGGATTATGATGACGGAGAAGTTTTTGTAAATCCGAATAAGCGTCTGGGACTGATTTCTCAGATTCCTCGTTTTCCTAAGGGATATACGGTTGAGGATGTTTTGAAATCTGCATACACATCTCTGTTTCAAATTCGGGATAAAATGACGGAGCTGGAAGAGAGGATGTCAACCGATTTTTCTAAGGATCTACTCAGAGAATATGATATCCTTTCAAACCGCTTTCAATCCGGTGGCGGTTATGAGATCTCGGTTGAGACAGACAAGGTTTGTAATGGACTTGGAATTACCTCTGAGCAGAGACTGCAGGTGTTTGACAGTTTATCCGGCGGAGAAAAGACGCGTGTGAATCTTGGACGACTTCTCTTAGAAAAGACAGATATTCTTCTGCTCGATGAGCCAACAAATCATTTGGATCTTCGAAGTGTGGAATGGCTGGAGGGTTATATTAAGAGCTTTAAGGGAACTGTCTTAACGATCTCGCACGACCGTTATTTTCTTGATAGAGTTGTGGATAGAGTGATTGAGTTAACGGATGGCCATGCAGAATTCTATTCCGGAAACTACTCTTTTTATATTGATGAAAAGCAGGCTCGTTTTGATCTGCAGATGAAACAGTATCAGCAGGAGCAGGCCAAGCTGAAACAGCTTGGTTATACAGTCGAACGTATGAAGGGTTGGGGTATTAATAACCGCACACTTTATCGCCGTGCGATGTCTATTCAGCATAGAATGGAACGGATTCAAAAAACAAGTCGACCGACACGGGAGAAAACGATGTCAGCATCTTTTTCTGAAAAATCGTTTGACGGTGATGTGGTTTTTGCCACTAAAGATTTTTCGAAAAGCTTTGGCGACCGCACGTTGTTTTCTGATGTAGAGCTGCTCGTGCAGGCAGGGGAGCGTATTGCTCTTGTCGGTGATAACGGAACAGGAAAGACGACATTTATTCAGTGTTTGCTCGGTATAGAACCGTGTCATGGCAAGATCCGGTTTGGTCCAACGGTTAAGTGGGGATATTTACCTCAGATTATTCGTTTTGATCATCCGGAACGGACATTGTATGATACAATGTTGTATGAGAAAAATTGCAGTCCGCAGGAAGCGAGAGACCGTCTGGGCGCGTTCTTGTTTCAAGGTGAGGATGTATTTAAGCATGTTGAAAATCTTTCGGGCGGCGAACAGTCCCGTCTGCGTTTGTGTATGCTGATGAGTGAAAAGATCAATCTGCTTGTCCTGGATGAGCCTACAAACCACTTGGATATCGCTTCCCGTGAATGGGTAGAGGCCGCAATTGAGGAATTTGATGGTGCGCTGCTCTTTGTTTCGCATGACCGATATTTCATCGATAAGTTTGCCGACCGGATATGGCATTTGGAAAATGGTACTATTCGTGATTTTCCGTGCGGTTATGCCAAGTACCGATCTATTCTTGAACATGAAAGTATGGCGCGGATACCGGTGGTAGAGCCTGTGAAGCAGGTTAAAGAAAAGAAAAAGGGCGGAACAAAGGAATCGGAAAAGCTCGCTCGCAGGTTGGAGCGGGAGATTGAAAAACAGGAAAAAATCATTTCTGATTTGGACCTTGCGATTGCAGAGGCATCATCGGATTATCAAAAATTGACACAGCTGCTTTGTGAAAAAGAGTCGGCAGAAACGGTGCTGATGGACCTTATGGAGCAGTGGGAAAGCACAATTGACTAAAATGTTTTGTATATAATTTCACATAAAGGAGAATGGAATAATGAGCACATGTTCCGGAAACTGTTCAAGCTGCGGTTCTGATTGTTCAGAACGTAAGGCGGAGAGCCTGCTTGCGGCTTTAAACCCGAAATCAAGGGTAGGAAAGGTAATTGCAGTCGTGTCGGGAAAGGGTGGCGTAGGTAAAAGCACGGTTACTGCTATGCTGGCTGTTGCTATGGCCAATAAGGGCAAGCGTGTCGCCGTCTTGGATGCGGATATTACCGGTCCGTCAGCGCCGACTGCTTTTGGCGTTACTGAATGTCAGGGCGCAACACAAGATGGACTGTATCCTGCACTGACGAAAAAAGGGATTCAGGTTATGTCGATTAATCTTCTTTTGGATAACAGCACAGATCCCGTTGTGTGGCGCGGACCAGTGATTGCAGGATCGGTCAAGCAGTTCTGGACAGATGTGATCTGGGAGGATGTAGACTACATGTTTGTTGATATGCCTCCCGGAACAGGCGATGTGCCGTTGACGGTTTTCCAAAGTCTGCCGGTCGATGGAGTTGTCATTGTAACAAGCCCGCAGGATTTAGTCTCTATGATTGTTGCAAAAGCAGTGAAGATGGCGAACATGATGCATATTCCTGTTTTAGGCTTTGTAGAAAATTATAGTTATTTAGAATGTCCTGATTGCGGAAAACGGATCCATGTTTTTGGTGAAAGCCGGCTGGACGAAGTTGCAGGTGCTTTTGGACTGCCTGTATTAACAAGATTGCCGATTGATCCAAAGATCGCACAGTTGTATGATTCAGGCATGATGGAATCTGCCGATACACAGATTGTAAATGATGTTATTCATGCTATAGATAATGCATAATGAAAAAGTGGGCTGTTGCAATGCAACAGCCTGGTTTTTTAGTCATTTGTATAATTGTCAAAATAGCCCTGGATATATACGATC
>JAZNNK010000147.1:0-3724 GCA_045580205.1 Faecousia sp. | reverse complement strand
AAAAATCACAGGGTCATTTTATCATCCTGCCCCTGTTTTGTCAACCGGAGGGCATAGCTGGTATGCATCCTATTTTTTTCCGCATTTACTGCAGGCAGAACAGTCTGCGCAGCTATCCGGGCAGCCGATACATTTGTTTCCCTTTTTCTTTGTGCGGATAATATATGCCATCGAACCGGCAAAGAGCGCCAGCACGATCAGAACAATGATCACATTTTCCATAATTTACTTTCCTGCGGACAACGCATACTCCGCCTTTGTGCTCTGATTGGCTTTACGGATCAGATAAACAACGACTGCCACGATCGCCGCCACTACGATCAGTCCGGGTACAAAGCCTGCACCGGGCGCACCGGTCGTAACGATCGTTCCAATCTGATAGACCAGATATCCGATCGTATAACCAACGCCTAACTGCAGCGCAATACCGCCCCAGAACCACTTGCGGTCGTTAATCTCAGAATTCATCGCACCAAGTGCGGCAAAACACGGCGGTGTGTACAGATTAAACATCAGATATGCCAGCGCAGCAGCCTTCGTAATTGCCATAACGCCCGCAACTTCTGCACCTGCGCCCTCTAAAAGTGCCAATTCCTCCGTATCGATCAGATTCTCCAAGCCAACAAAGCAGACTGCCAGTGTGCCGACAACATTTTCCTTCGCAATAAAACCTGTTACAGCAGCAGCAGCCATTTGCCAGGAAACGACGCCAATAACAGGCACAAGCAGGTAAGCGATCGGGCCTGCAATCGTTGCCAAAATAGACTCCCCGGCCGTCTGTGCTACCTGAAGATGCCAATTAAAGGTCTGCATGATCTGCACAACTGTATTGCAGACCAGAATAACTGTACCCGCCTTTACGACATACGCCCATCCGCGACTGCACATTGAGATAAATGCGCGCTTAACGGAAGGAAGCTTATATTCAGGCAGTTCGATAATAAAGAAGGATTTGCGCGCCTTATGACCTGTGATCTTATTGACAAGCAATGCGCCCAGCAGAATCAGCACGATTCCCACAAAGTACATCATGGTACCAACCCAAGCTGCATCATCAAAAAATGCGCCTGCAAACAGTGCGATCACCGGAAGCTTTGCACCGCAGGGCATAAACGGCGTCAGCATAGCAGTCGCACGGCGTTCCCGTTCGTTGCGGATCGTGCGGCAGGCCATAACGCCGGGAATGGCGCAGCCGGTGCCGATCACGAAGGGGATCACAGACTTTCCGGACAGACCAACCTTCTTAAAGATGGGGTCTAAAACGACAGTAGCGCGCGCCATGTATCCGCAATCTTCCAGCAAGGCGATCATAAAATACATGACCATAACAAGCGGAAGGAAGCCTACGACGGCCGTTACGCCGCCAATAATACCGTCGACCAGCAGCGCCTGTAAAATAGGCGATGCATGAACGGTAAGCTCGCCGATCCAGCCCTGAAACACTTCCAGATAGCCTACAAGCAGGTCTGCCAGCCATACTCCCAGTCCTAATTCACCGTCCGACTGCGAGATATGAAACACCAGAAACATGACGAGCGCAAAGATCGGAAGTCCTGCGATCGGGTGCGTCAGAACAGCATCGATCGTATCCTGGAAATTCTTATCCCGGGTCAGGACCTTACGGGTCTCGACCTGCGTAACGATCTGATTGACAAACGCAAAACGCTTGCGGTCAGCCGCCTCAACGGCACTCTTGCTGGATAAGTTCACATCACCCTGCGTGTAGGGTGCCTTCTGCGCATGGCCGACCAGCGCAACCGCCGCATCAACGACCTGCTTGAGTCCTTCACCGGTCGTAGAGATCGTATCCACCACAGGACATCCTAACTTCTCAGACAGAAGCCTTATATTGATCTGCGTCTGCTTTTTCTCATTAATATCGTGCTTATTGAGTGCAACGACCACAGGAACGCCCAGCTCCATAAGCTGTGTGGTAAAAAACAGGCTGCGGCTCAGATTCGTTGCGTCCACAATGTTTATGATCACATCGGGATGCTCGTTTTTTACAAAACTGCTTGTAATACTCTCCTCAGAAGTAAACGGCGACATTGAATACGCACCGGGCAAATCCACCGCTATTAATATCTGCTCTCCTGCATAAGTGCGCTTGATCGGCGCTTCCTTCTTATCGACCGTAACGCCTGCCCAATTGCCGACCTTTTCGCTGCGGCCGGTCAGCGCATTATACATCGTCGTCTTTCCGCTATTAGGATTTCCCGCAAAAGCAATTCTCATCCAATTTCCTCCTATGATAAGACCTATATGCCACCAGAAGTTAGCTTAAGCTAACTTCATGTTAAACAAAAACACGGGGCCTTATGAATATAGCTTTACGCCACAATGATCGCCGACGCAAGCTGACGGTCAATGTTGTATCTACCGTCCTTGATCGACACCGTGCAGCCGGACTTTCTGTGCGAGACCACCGTAATAGGCTCACCGCTGTAACAGCCCAAAGAAAACAGAAACGCATTGAGCTCATCATCATCTGTTTCGATCCTTTGGACAATATATTCTTTTCCTTCTGCTGCCTTAGTCAAATTCATAAAGATCACCCGAGATATCATCAGTTAGCACCGGCTAATCGATGTGCTTAAATTTAAATTAGCATCTGCTAACTCCTTCCATATAATACCTCCCTTGTCCGCATTTGTCAATACTCTTTTTTTATTTTTTATGCACAAAAAGCAAAATTCATTCCATAGAAACGGGACACCGCAAAACGCGGTGTCCCGAACAGACTATATATCTTAGAAGCAGATCTTCCCGGGGTTAAGGATACATTTTTCGTCAAACGCCTTCTTGATCCCCTGCATGAGCATGATCGGTGTCTGTCCGTACTGGTGTTTCATATATCCTTTTTTTGCATAGCCGATGCCATGCTCGCCCGATACAAGGCCACCCATTTTTTCTGCCGCCTGATACATATCATCAAAGCAGGCACCAAGCGTCTTTTCCCAGGCCTCCTGCGACAGGTCGTCGCGGCAGATGTAGATATGCAGATTGCCGTCGCCGGCATGTCCGAAGCTGGGAATGCGCACCTTGTACTTTTCCTCTAAGGTGTGCGTATATTTGATAAATTCATCGATCTTATTGACCGGCACGACCACATCGCACTCGTCCATTTCAGTGGTAGACGCCTTGATCGCCTCCAAAAACGCGCCGCGCGCCGACCAGACAGCCTTTTTGCGCTCGTCGGTATCGACGATGTAGACATCCAGCGCGCCGATCTCTAAACACAGGTCCGCCACAACGCGCATATCGTTTTCAACCTGCTCCTGTGTGTTTCCGTCAAAGGTCAACAGGATATAGGCATCATTTTTCGTATCCGGGAATTTCTTTCCCAAATAACTCTCCGAGAAAAGGATCGTATCCCGCGACATATATTCCACTGCGGTAGGAATGACCTTGGAGCGGATGATCTGCGGAACTGCCTCGATAGCGCTCTTCATGTCCGCAAAAGGCAAGAGCACGCTGACAGACACCTTCGGCAGCGGTACCAGCTTCAGAACCGCCTCACAAATAATGCAGAGTGTACCCTCCGAGCCGATAACAAGGTCCTTTAAGCTGTATCCCGAGCTGTTTTTTGCAACTGCTCCGCCAAGCGTCAAGATCTCTCCGTTTGGCATAACAACGGTAAGCGCGCGCACATAATCTCTCGTTACACCGTACTTGACCGCACGCATGCCGCCGGCATTGGTGGAAATGTTGCCGCCGATCGTGG
>JAZNNK010000146.1:0-10351 GCA_045580205.1 Faecousia sp. | reverse complement strand
AGATCGACGTCGAGGGTAACGCCCTTACGCTCTTTCATCTCGTCGATGAGTACTTCAAAGTACTTCTTACCGACTTCCATAACAACGTCGGAATACATCTGGATGAAGCGGCGGTAGCAGTCATATGCCCAACGGGGGTTGCCGGACTTGGCAGCCATGACTTCTACGACGTCTTCATTTAAGCCCAGGTTCAAAATGGTGTCCATCATACCTGGCATGGATGCGCGGGCGCCGGAACGGACGGAAACCAGAAGCGGATTTTCCTTATCGCCGAACTTCTTGCCGGTAATACCCTCGAGCTTATCGACATATTCCATGATCTGTGCCTCAATGTCGGCATTGATCTGGCGGCCATCCTCGTAATACTTGGTGCAAGCCTCCGTAGTGATGGTGAAGCCCTGGGGAACAGGCAGACCGATGTTGGTCATTTCAGCCAGGTTGGCACCCTTACCGCCCAGAAGTTCGCGCATTTTGCCGTTACCTTCTGTAAATAGGTAAACATACTTATAAGACATTTGTATACCCCTTTCTTTTGTGTCTGGCGAATCCTTATCGCCAAAAATTTATTTGACTTGATTTAACCGCACATAGTATAGCATGCTGTGCATAAAAAAGCAAAGGATTTTGCAGCTTTTGTGAAAAATTCTTCCAATTTGCACACAATTTAAAAAAAACAATATAAAACAGGCCCGTTTTTACCAACGGGCCTGTTATTCAGTAAGCACGAATGACGGCTTTGACCAGCCCGATGAGCTGAGCATGCGTGCCGTCGATCGGGGGATATGCCGGGTTTTCAGGCATGAGCCAGATTTTACCGGATTGTCGGCGAAGTCGTTTGACGGTGGCTTCATCGTCGATCAGCGCAACGACGATCTGACCGTCGTCTGCCGTTTGCTGTGGACGAACGACGACCTTATCACCGTCAAGAATACCGGCGCCAATCATACTGTCGCCCCGGACGCGCAGCGCAAAGCAGGAGGGGTCGCCGTCCCATGCGATCGAGCCCTCGCGGTTTTCGACCGCCAAAATAGGCATACCGGCGGTAACAACGCCGACGATCGGAATCTGACCCGGACGGTTTGCGGTAACGACGGCGCGCTTTTTTCCTTTTGTACCGGGCGAGAGCAGAAGCCCTTTTTCCTGAAGCTGCTGCAAATGGTAGCTGACGGAGGCCGTAGAACGAAGACCGACTGCCTGACCGATCTCCCGTATGGAGGGGGCAAATCCGTTCTCACAGATAAAGGCGTTGACAAAGTCTAATATCAGCGCAGCTTTATTACTTGTCCTTGGCATAGTGGTCTTCTCCAATCAGTTTTTTCTTATAATAGCACATATGAACGAAAAAGCAAAGAATTTTTTAACGCCTGCTGACAAAAAACAGGAAAATCTGCACACGCTTCTGACTATACTGTAATGGTAGTTTTTAAAAAGGGAGGAAATTTATGCAGACATATGATCCGCAAAAGGCTGCACGCGTGTGGCAGCGTGTACGGGGAGAAAGCGCCTCGCCTGCTTCGGAGGAAAATCCTCTGCCGCTGATCGAGCTGATCGAACAGGAATGGACGGATGCAACCACGTATCTGCACCTTTCCCGTCAGTTTGAAGGAAAGAAAAGCGCAGCTTTACGCAAGATGGCAGAGCAGGAGCAGGCGCATGCGGCGTGTTTAAAGGGCATTTACTGTCTTACCTCCGGATCGCGTCCTGCAATACGCACTGCACCGCCTGTGCGGGAGTCGGCGGAGATCACGCTGCGTCGCTGTTACGGACGGGAGATGCGGTGTTTGGCAGAATATGAAGCGCGCGCCTCGGATGCGCAATATGGCAGTGTTTTTCAAAAGCTTGCAGAGCAGGAACGCGAGCACTGCCGGCTTGTGCTGGAGCTTCTGGGCAGCCTTAAAACAAAATGACCACGCAGGAGAAATGTTCCTGTGTGGTCATTTTACGGTAAGGCTGCGTCCATTTTCGATTCGATAAGCAGTCTCTCGTTCGTTACGGGGTGTGTAAAGCACAGACTTTTTGCGCACAGGCACTGACTATGCAGACCGATCTTGTCGGAAAAGGCGCGGGAGGCCTGGCTGAAATACTGCGGATCTCCGATAATGGGGTGTCCGATATGCGCACAATGTACGCGAAGCTGGTGCGTGCGTCCGGTGATCGGGCGCAGGGAGAGCTTGCAGTGATTCTCCTGCCGGTACAGCACAGAAAATTCCGTTACAGAGGGCTTGCCGTCTACGCTGACATAGCGCAGGAGACTGGGAAGCGGGTATCTTGCGATGGGCGCTTCGATCAGGCCGGAATCTTGCTCCGGAGTGCCAAAGGCAATCGCATGGTAGATCTTAATAAAATCGCCGGCACTGTGTACACGGTTGAGCAGTGCGTGGATATGTGCGTTTTTTGCCAGAAGGACGATGCCAAAGGTGTCCCTGTCGAGCCGTGTTACCGGATGGAAAGCGCAGGGCTGCTGCGTTTTCTGATAATATCCGATGATGCGGTTGGCAAACGTTCCGCGCATCGTTGCCCGCGACGGATGGATCAGCATACCGGCCGGCTTGTCTGCAGCCAAAAGGAAATCGTCCTCATACAGGATCGAGACAGGGGCGTCCTCGGCAGGGTAATCCGGCACAGGCTCGTCGAGTAAAACTGTGATGCAGTCGCCTGTTCTGACTGGAAAATCGGTATATTGAGCGCTTCCGTTGACGAGGATCCTGCTTTGCCGCTTGAGGCGGTTGATCAGACCCGACGACAGACGCATTTCCATATTTAAAAAAGAGGAAAGCCGACCGTCGCGCGCGGCAATGTGCGTCAGTTCCATGATGTCCTCCTGTAGAGAAAAAGACCCTGCCTGAGCAGGGTCTTTTTAATAAGATCAGTTCAGAGCGGCCTTTGCCTTCTCTACCAGTGCAGCGAAAGCGGTGCTGTCCTGGATAGCCATTTCGGACAGGCTCTTGCGGTTCATCTCAATGCCGGCCTTTTTAACACCGTTCATGAAGGTGGAGTAGTTCAGACCGTAGGGCTTTACAGCAGCAGACAGACGGGTGATCCACAGTCTGCGGTAATCGCGCTTCTTCAGCTTACGGCCGGTGAAAGCATAGTTGCCGGACTTCATAACGGCCTGCTTGGCCATCTTAAAATGCGTGGACTTGGAACCCCAGTAGCCTTTAGCCAGCTTCAGGGTAGCATTTCTTCTCTTGCGCGTCATCATTGCGCCTTTTACTCTTGCCATTTCTGTATCCTCCTAACTCTTATTTGTACGGGATCATCTTTTTGACGACCGCAACGTTGGTCACATCAGCATAAGCAGTCGTGCGCAGACGACGGGTACGCTTTGTGTCCTTCTTGGTGAGGATGTGGCTCTTGTATGCGCGGGCTCTCTTGACCTTACCGGATTTGGTGAGGTTGAATCTTTTCTTTGCACCGCTATGAGTTTTCAGCTTGGGCATAATAGTTCTCCTTCCGTATCTTTGGTAATCGGTTATACGATTTGTTACTTGCCGGTTTTGGGGGTGAGGAACATTGCCATGAAGCGGCCCTCGAGCTTGGGATTTTTCTCCATGACCGCAATTTCGGAACATGCCTGAGCAAAGTCCATCAAAAGCTTTTCGCCAATATTTGTGTGTGCCATTTCACGGCCGCGAAAACGAACACTGACCTTTACACGGTTACCGTCGCCAAGGAACTTCATGGCGCTTTTGATCTTGGTGTTGAGGTCGTTGGTGTCGATGCTCGGGCTCATGCGGATCTCCTTGATCTCGACGACACGCTGATTTTTCTTAGCTTCTTTTTCCCGTTTCTTCTGGTCAAAGCAGAACTTGGAATAGTCCATGATCTTACAGACCGGGGGAACAGCGTTGGGCGAGATCTTTACAAGGTCAAGGCCCTGCTCTTCTGCTAAACGGTTGGCTTCTTCGGCAGAGACGATGCCTAACTGCGCGCCGTCGGCGCCGATCAGGCGAACCTCCTTATCGAGGATCTCTTCGTTGAGCTGATGATCTAACTTGGCTATGGTAAGCACCTCCAAATACATAACAAAAAGCGGATGCCAAAGCATCCGCATACTCGCACAAAGATCCCCTATGCCGGGGTGTGGAATATTAACCTCTTTGCATATAAGCGGGAGGTGAGGCGGATGTTCAGCCTTCTTTATTACCCGAGTATCTTAGCACAGCTTCCGGTGGTTGTCAAGAAGTATTTTGTGCTTTATTTTTCAAAAAAGAAAGGATCGAATGGATTTTCTTGCTTGTCATTGGGTAAAAATATGATATAATGAAACAGTTAAGCTTGAAAAGAGAGAAAGTAAAGAGGAAAAAGGATGAATGCTTTGGAATGGATGAAAATGCTGCTGACGAACCCGTTTTTGCTGGCGGGCGTGAGCGCGTGGTTTGTTGCACAGGTAGCGAAAACGATCATTTATGCGATCATTCATAAGAAAATCGATTTTGAGCGTCTTGTCGGCGACGGTGGCATGCCGAGTGGCCATTCTGCGACTGTAACGGCGCTGGCTACGATGACGCTGATGGTTTACGGTCCGGGCTCGTTTGCCTTTGCCGTTACGGCGATCCTTGCGATCGTAGTATGCCACGATGCGATGGGCGTACGCCGCGAGACCGGAAAGCAGGCAGTGCTTTTAAATGAGATCGTTAAATCCTTTGCGGTTTTGTCCTCCAAGGAATTGCCGGAAGTCAAGCTCAAGGAGTTTGTGGGGCATACACCGGTTCAGGTCGTTGCCGGAATCATTATTGGAATTACGGACGCAGTCGTAGCATATTGGCTCGTTTTTTAATACAGGCAGGAGACAGATATGGATAGTAAAAACGCGCAGCAGGCCAGAAAATCAATGCTGCTCAATGAGCCGGTATCCCGGGTCATTTTCAAAATGGCGGTCCCTACGATCATAGCATTTTTGATCACATCGATCTATTCGCTGGCAGATACGTATTTTGTCAGCTCACTCGGAACAAACGCAACGGCTGCGGTAAGCGTAAACGCATCGCTCGATCAGCTGATCATGATGACGGGTTCGCTGCTTGCGGTGGGCGCAAACAGCTATATTGCGCGGCTGCTTGGCGAGGGCAAGGAAGAAAAGGCAAGTCAGGTGCTCTCCACTGCGTTTTTTCTTGCCGGCGCGCTGGGTCTGTTGCTGTTGATCTTTGGCAGCATTTTTATGACACCGATGGTGCGTCTTCTGGGCGCGACGCCTACCTGCGAGCAGTATTCGATCGATTATGCTACATATATTCTGCTCGCTGCACCGTTTATGGCATGTAATTTTGTAATGAATCAGTGTCTGCGCAGCGAGGGCAGCGCAACACTTTCGATGATCGGTATGGGCTTTGGCGGCATACTTAACTGCTTTCTTGATCCGCTTTTTATTTTTACGTTTGATATGGGTGTTGCCGGCGCGTCGCTGGCAACGGCGATCTCCAAGCTTGTCAGTTTTGCGATTCTGATTTTTCCGTACATCGCGCGCAGAAGCCTGTTGCGCCTGACGATCCGGAAATTCCGGTTGTGTATGGATACACTGCGTGAGATCATCAGTGTGGGTTCTTCGTCGATGTTCCGTTCGGGCCTTGCGGTCGTAGCGGGTATTCTGCTCAACGATCTGGCAGGCAATTACTCCGACTCAGTTTTGGCAGGGATCGGTGTTACGACCAAGGTGATGATGTTCCCTTTTAGCGTTATTTTGGGTTTTGGAAGCGGCTTTCAGCCGGTGGCAGGCTTTAACTGGGGCGCAAAGCGGTACGACCGCGTGCTTAAAAGCTATCGCTTTGCATCTGCAACGGCGCTTATCGGCGCGGTGGTCATGGCGGCGGTTTTCGCGGTTTTTGCAGACGATATTATTATTGCTTTTGCCGGCACAGATCCGCAGATGCGGCAGGTCGGCGCGCTGTGCATCCGGCTGCAATGTTTGGCAATGCCGGTCCATGCATGGGTCGCGGTGGTTAATATGCTCTGCGCAGGACTTGGAAATGCAGGCGGTGCGCTTGCGTTGGCAACCTCGCGACAGGGTACATGCATGATCCCGATTTTGTATCCGCTTGCTTATTTCTTTCGGGAATACGGTATCGTTTCGGTGCAGGCAGCGGCAGATATGCTGACACTTGTCATTGCGATTCCGATCGCTGTTTATATGCTCAAAAAGATTCGTAAAAACCTGCGGTTGCAGCAGGAGGCTGCTGTATAATATACATTGGATAAAAAGCACCGCGCTACAAGCATGTGGCGCGGTGCTTTTATTATACCTGTGGCAGACGGGAGAGACTTGCGCGGATCTCCTCGTCGGAAGGGGTGTAGTTTTCCATTTTGCCGTCATGGAATTTTTCATATGCGTACATATCAAAGTAGCCTGTGCCGGTCAGGCCGAAAACGATCGTCTTTTCTTCGCCGGTCTCGCGGCAGCGGATCGCCTCATCGATCGCGACCTTGATCGCATGACTGCTTTCCGGAGCGGGCAGGATGCCCTCCACGCGCGCAAAAGTTTCTGCGGCTTCAAACACAGCGGTCTGGGGTACGGTAACCGCCTCCATCAGTCCGTCAGCATAGAGCTGCGACAGTGTTGAATTCATGCCGTGATAGCGCAGACCGCCGGCGTGGTTGGGTGCAGGGATATAGCCGCTTCCCAGTGTGTACATTTTGCTCAAAGGGCAGACCTTGCCGGTGTCGCAGTAATCGTAGGCGTAGGCACCCTTTGTCAGACTCGGGCAGGAGGCAGGTTCTACGGCAATAAAGCGGTAATCTGCTTCGCCGCGCAGCTTCTGACCCATGAACGGACCGATCAGACCGCCTAAGTTAGAGCCACCGCCGGCACAGCCAATGATGATGTCGGGTTTAATGTTGTATTTATCCAGAGCAGCCTTTGTCTCCAGGCCGATGACGGACTGATGCAGCATGACTTGATTGAGCACGCTTCCGAGGACATAGCGGTAGCCCTCTGTCTTAGAGGCGGTCTCTACTGCTTCGGAGATGGCGCAGCCAAGGCTGCCGGATGTGCCGGGGTGTTCCTCGAGGATTTTTCTGCCGACGGCAGTCTGCGTCGAGGGGGACGGCGTTACGGAAGCGCCGTAGGTGCGCATGACCTCCCGGCGGAACGGCTTTTGCTCGTAGGATACGCGCACCATATATACATGGCAGGCAAGGTCAAAGTAGGAGCACGCCATGCTCAGTGCAGTGCCCCACTGGCCGGCGCCGGTCTCGGTCGTTACGCCGGTAAGACCCTGCTGTTTGGCATAATATGCCTGCGCAATTGCAGAGTTGAGCTTATGGCTGCCGCTTGTGTTGTTGCCCTCGAATTTATAGTAGATTCTGGCGGGCGTCTGCAGCTTTTCTTCTAAGCAGTATGCGCGGACAAGCGGAGAGGGACGGTACATTTTATAGAAATCACGGATCTGATCCGGAATCGGGAAATATGCTGTTGTATCGTCAAGCTCCTGGCGGACAAGCTCATCGCAGAAAACGCCGGAGAGCGCCTGCGCGGTGATCGGCTCGAGAGTGTTCGGGTCCAGCAGGGGCGCAGGCTTGTTTTTCATATCTGCACGCAGGTTATACCAGGCGTCCGGCATCTCGTTTTCACTTAAATAGATCTTATAGGGTATGGTTTTCTCAGACATAGAATCGTCTCCTTTACGGCGCGTTGGAACAAAAAAACTGCCCCACGCAAATCTTTGCTGGGACAGGAGGGATTTCCTGCGGTGCCACCCGGCTTGACGCATAAAAGCGCCCACTTGATGCGTACGGATATACGCAGACATTTGGTAACGAAGTGTCGCTCCGGCGCACATACTCTGCCTTTTAAAAAAGGTTTTTCCGGTTGCCCTCGAAAGTCCATTCGGCAACATGCTTTTCGCCGCACTCTCACCACCGGCGGCTCTCTGCGGAAAAGACATGGAAGCCTACTTACTCTTCCTCAACGGTTTATGTCATTATATGACGGCGTAAGATATTTGTCAAGCCGGAGCATACCTGCTCCGGCTTGGATTTTTATATTAAAGTGCGCGGCGGGGTGTGGTGCGCATCAGCGCAAGGATCTCAGGCTTTGCGCGCATACCGTCTGTGCCGTTTTCGGCATAGAGATTGCAGGCGGCTGCCGCAGAGGCAAACTCCAGCGTATCGCGGTCGGAATATCCGTGATAAATGCCGTACAGGCTGCCTGCGCAGAAGGCGTCGCCCGCGCCGACACTGCCGCAGATATCACTGTCCGGGATCTGCAGGGAGGCAACGGCTGTGAATGTGCCGTCCTTATCGAGGCAGAAGCCGGCCTCTTTGCTGTGTACGATGACCTTTGTGGAAACGCCCTGCGCCATCGTGCGCTCCATCGCGTCGCGCAGGATGGAAACGTTGAGGCTGCCGTCGGGGTTGCGGGGGTCTAAATTCCAGATGCTGCAGCATTCGATTTCGTTAATAATGACATAGTCGCAGTATTTGAGCGCGGGAATGATCTTCTGACCGAATGCGCCGGAGCTGTCGCTGACAACATCGATCGATGTTTTGATTCCGGCGGCCTGCACGTCTTTGAGAAAGCGCGCCATGACCGTACCGTATGTATCATCCGGTGCATCAAAGCTGTCAAGCAGCAGAATGTAGCCAATGTGCAGAAGCTGGCAGTTCAGGGATGCGATATCAATATCCGTAGGAGAAAACAGCGCGTTTGCACCGCGTGCATGGAAGAACGTGCGCTCACCGTCGGGCAGGCTCATAACATCGCTGAAGCTTGTGGGCGCATCCTGAGTGATGCGTACGCGGCCCGTGTCGATGCCGTAGCTGTTCATCTGGTCGACCATATATCTGCCGTAGTCGTCATCACCGACACAGCCGACTGCGCTGACCGGCAGCGACGGGTCGATTTTGGCAAGGTCAATGGCGGTGTTGCATACACAGCCGCCGGAGGCCCTCGTTACGGCCGAAATATTGGAAAGCATACCGATCTTGGGGTAGCAGTCGATGTTTTTTACAATGTCGATAATAATGTTTCCGGCAATCGCGATGCCGTTTTGCTTTTGCGCCATTTTCATACCTCCGCATGAATAATTTTCTTAATTATAACACAATCCGTTTCCTTTTACAAGATAAATTGCCAATATCCGGAACACAGTCGAAACATATTGACATCGCCTGCGGAAATGTTACTATATTATATAGTAATGTATAGGGGGCAAGAGATCATGAAAATCGCCGGACTTCAAAAAATGACACTGCTGGACTACCCCGGGAAAATTGCATGTACGGTGTTTCTGCAGGGCTGTAATTTCCGTTGTCCCTTCTGCCATAACAGCGACCTGTTGGGCGGCGCGGGTGAACAGGAGCTGCAGGAGGCGGCGTTCTTCCGTTTTCTTGAAAAGCGGCAGGGCATGCTCGACGGTGTGTGTGTCAGCGGCGGTGAGCCTACGCTGCAGGAGGAGCTGGAGCAATTTATCGGCAAAATTAAGCAGTTAGGCTATGCAGTTAAGCTCGATACAAACGGCAGCCGCCCGCAGATGCTCAAAAATCTCGTGCAGGCAGGTCTTGTCGATTATGTGGCAATGGACATCAAAAACGGCCCTGCGCATTATGCAGATACTGCCGGAATGTCCGGGAAGCTTCTTCCGGATATAGAGGAGAGTATCCGCTTTCTTCTGTCGGACGCGGTGGCTTACGAATTCC
The DNA here is from genome assembly GCA_045580205.1 of Faecousia sp. Taxonomy (GTDB): domain Bacteria; phylum Bacillota; class Clostridia; order Oscillospirales; family Oscillospiraceae; genus Faecousia. The sequence goes on along the minus strand of JAZNNK010000146.1, from coordinate 718 downwards.
GGACAACCGTTGTTGACGAGCTGCACAGCGCACAGTCTGTTGAACAGATGGGCAAGTGGCTGTGTCAGATCAGCCCCGGGTGTAAGCCTGCGCGGCTTTTTATACAACCATATGTAGATCGCGACAGTGTTCTGCAGGCCGGTCTGCATACGCCGCAGGCGGAAAAACTGGTGCAATTTCAACAGATTTTAGCGCCCTACGTTCAGGAGGTTTTTATTCGCGGAACGGAGTGATACACAACATCTTGTGTTTTATAAAGAATTTTTTTACAACATATTGACAAAATGAAAAGAAAGCAGTATAATACAGGCACTGTCGCATTTTTGGCAATGCCTGTATTTTGTTTTATGGATAGAGAGAAATATATAAGGAGGATAAAAAGATGTATCGTGTGCAAAAAAGAGACGGCGGTACCGTAGAATTTGAGCTTTCCAAGATCAGCAACGCCATGATCAAGGCGTTTGAGGCGCAGGATAGAAAATACCATCCCAGCGTGATCAATATGCTGGCGCTGCAGGTCAGCGCAGACTTCGAGCCGAAGATCGTCGATGATGTTATTTCCGTTGAGGATATTCAGGACAGTGTCGAGCGCGTGCTTTCCGAGGCCGGCTACACAGATGTCGCAAAGGCATATATTCTGTACCGCAAGCAGCGCGAGAAGATCCGCAACGTAAACTCCGCACTGCTCAACTATAAGGATCTGGTTGACAGCTACCTG
>JAZNNK010000145.1:0-8891 GCA_045580205.1 Faecousia sp. | reverse complement strand
ATCGAAATTTGATGCACAGGGTCGTGTGTCGGAAGGTTATACATAACAACCGCATGACCTGCCTCGTGAATAGCCGTAATGCGAAGGTCTCTTTCCAAACGAACGCGACTGCGTTTTTCAGGACCGGCAACGATCTTCATCATCGCATCATTTAAATCCAGCATATTCAAAACAGGGCGATCATTACGAGCAGCAATAATCGCAGCCTCATTGATCAGATTGCTTAGATCCGCGCCTGTAAAGCCCGGTGTTGCAAGCGCAACGGTTCTCAGATTTACCGAGTCGTCCAAACGCTTATCCTTTGCATGGACCTTGAGAATCTCTTCACGTCCCTTTGCATCCGGAACACCAACGTAGATCTGGCGGTCAAAACGACCGGGGCGCAGCAATGCAGGATCTAAAATGTCGGGACGATTAGTCGCCGCCAGAACGATCACACCTTCTGCCCTTCCAAAGCCATCCATCTCAACGAGCAGCTGATTGAGTGTCTGTTCTCTTTCGTCATGACCTCCGCCCATTCCTGAGCCGCGCTTGCGACCGACAGCGTCTATTTCATCAATAAAGATGATCGCCGGTGCTACTCTCTTTGCTTGATCAAACAGATCCCGAACACGGCTTGCGCCTACGCCAACATACATTTCCATAAAATCCGAGCCGGAAATCGACAAAAATTGAACATCCGCCTCCCCTGCAACCGCGCGGGCAAGAAGTGTTTTTCCTGTTCCCGGAGGGCCGGACAGGAGAATTCCATGCGGAATTTTAGCGCCAATATCGGCAAACTTTTTAGGATTTCTCAGAAAATCCACTACTTCCTGCAGCTCTTCCTTTTCCTCATCTACACCTGCTACGTCATCAAAAGTAACCTTTTTCCCATCAGGAAGACCGTTCACTGTTCTTGCCTTTCCGAAATTACTCATGGGATTGGCGTTTGCACGACCGACAAGCAGGACCCATACAACAATCAGTATAATACCGGCTAAAACGATCGGAATAATATAATCAAACGGCGACGAAGCTTTCTCCGGAAGAAAATCGTATGCAACAAGAACACCGGACTGCGACTGTTCATTCAGAAGGTCCCGCATTTCCTGCCGAAACGCATCCGGATCGGCCAGTTTTGCCTGAACCGTACGATCCCCGTTATATTCATTATACAATTCCAAATAAATCACATTATCTTCTACAACAAAGCTGCGCACCTGTTCATCTCGAAACAGTGAAACGACCTGCGAATATACAAGATCGTTCTTATCTGTGCCAAATATGCCGAGCACGACAGAAAATGCCACGACAAGCAAAATAATATAGAGCAGAATTGAAAATATTTTGGGTTTTTTCAAGTTTGGATCTCCTTATTTATCATATACCTCAGGCTTGAGAATGCCTATATACGGGAGGTTGCGGTAATGCTCATTATAATCTAACCCATACCCAACGACAAACTCATTAGGAATCACAAAACCAGTGTAATCCGGCTTTACTGTAACAACAGGGTCTCTGCGCTCCGGTTTGTCAAGCAACGTGCAGATCTTTAGTGACGCGGGTCTTTTTTTCATTAAATGATGATACGTAAACTCTAAGGAATGTCCGGTATCAAATATATCTTCAAGAATGACTACATGACGACCTTCAATATCGACCGACACATCCCTTCTGACTATCATCTCTGCAGAGTTTGTTCCGGAATAAGAAGATATCCACATAAAATCTATTTGACATGATGCCGTAATCTTTTGAATGATATCTCCAAAGAAAACCACAACCCCCTTAAGAACGCCAACAAAAACAGGATCTTTACCGGCATAGTCATTTGAAAGCTGATTCGCCAGTTGACGAACACGAGCCTGTAATTCCTGCTCACTAATAAGAACTTCTTTAATCTGGTCCTGCATGCGGATTTTCCTCCCATTGATTGCATTTTATCTGTATACAGCTTACCGCTGGGCTACATCGTCTCAAATCGGATCTCTATTTCCGGTATATCCTCTCTATTATGGTTACGACCTATACCATAAACACCTAAAACACCCTGATCATCCACAACAACCGGCACGAGAAGCCGTTTGCTTGCCGGGATCTTACGGTCAATAAAAATCTTTTTCAGGCTTTTCGTGCCGCCTGAGCGGCGCATCTCATCCCCTGTAAGTCTGTGCCGTAACACAAGCCTTCCAACCGGCTTAACTGTGAACCGATCCTCCTGATCGATCTTATCTGTTGCAAAATCGCAAATGACACGTATTCCTAAACCAGGAATTTCCGTTACGCCGGGGCACGACAAAAGAGTCTGCTCCAGCGTTGGCTCATCCCTGACACATTTCAGATGTGTATAGTCCCTGCCAATTATTACATTATCCGGAAAAGATGCCTTAGCGGAAGGTTTGTCGGAAAAAACAATCTTACTGATAAGCAAAATATGCTCTGCTTCCGGTTCACGAACGCCGCACTGCTGCAAATACATGCTCAAAACACGATCGCGAAGCGACTGCGGCATATCTCGAAGCTTAAAAATGTCCGTCGTTATATGTTGCTCCGCGAGTGCATTAAGCATCATTTCATCTTCCCGCAAACGCAAAGCCATTGCGGAAATATTTTCTGCAAACCTCGGATTCTCTTCATCAATATACGGAATAATATGATGACGTAATCGGTTGCGTAAAAACAAGTCTGATGCATTACTGCTGTCTTCTACATGTAGAACATGATACTCATCTAAAAAAGCGAGTACTTCCTGCCTTGTAATCAAGAGCATCGGACGAATCAGATTATCCCTTATCGGAGCAATTGCACCGAGACCTTTTAATCCGGTACCGCGCGTCAGGCGCATAAGCACCGTCTCCGCGTTATCATTTGCCGTATGTGCCGTTGCAATTTTCCCGGGTAATGAACAAAGAAACCGATAACGTGCATCTCTTGCAGCAGCTTCCAATCCTTTTTCACCTGCAACAATCTCTCCCGAACCTACATAAAGCGGTATCTGATATTGCTGACAGAATTGACGGACAAATGCCTCATCCGCATCAGATTCTAAACCGCGCAGATGATGATTGTAGTGCGCCGCCGCAAGACTGATCTGCAGTTTCTCCGAAAGCAGATACATTCCAAACAACAGCGCCATAGAATCTGCTCCGCCCGACACTGCACAAATAACACTGTCGCCTGGAGAAACCATTTTATATTGCCGCAGAAAAGCAAGAATCTTATTAAGCACGCTTCCACTCCCGATCGGCAAACGTCTGATATTGCGGAACCCATTGCAATTTCACCGTACCAACTTCACCGTGACGGTTCTTCGATGCAATACATTCAGCAATACCTCGGTCCTCGGTATTTTCGTTATAGTATTCATCGCGATACAAAAACAAAACAACGTCTGCGTCCTGCTCAATCGCACCGGATTCACGCAGATCAGAAAGCATCGGGCGCTTATCTGTACGTCCTTCCGGTCCGCGAGAAAGCTGACTCAGGCAAATAACAGGAACATTCAGCTCCTTGGCCATAATCTTAAGCGAACGCGATATCTCGCTGACAACATTTACGCGGCTATCTCCGCCTTTTCCATAGCCGGAGCCGTTCATAAGCTGCAGGTAATCTACGATAACAAGCTTAAGGTCCTCAACTCTGCGGCATTTTGCGTTCATTTCCGCAACAGTAATGGAAGGATTGTCATCAACGCGAATATCTGTCTGACTAAGCGCAGCAGAAGCCATGCAAAGCTTGCTCCACTCATCCTCATTAAGTTTGCCGGTAGCCATTTTTTGACTGTCAACAAAGCTTTCCATAGACAGAAGGCGCATAGCAAGCTGCTCTCTGGACATTTCCAGTGAGAAGATTGCAACCGTGCCCTTATATTTTTTTGCAGCGTTAAGCGCAACGTTAAGTGCAAAGGCTGTTTTTCCCATTGCCGGACGCGCAGCCAAAAGAATCAAGTCGGATTGATTCAGACCATTGATCTTTGCGTCCAGGTCGCGCATTCCGGTAGACAAGCCCGGGATGGCGGAATCGGACTGACTCAGTTCGGTCAATCGGTCAAAAACCTTGTGCAGCGTTGTACTGATCGGCTCTAAAGAATCGCCACGCTCCCCCTTGCGGAGCGCATAAATCTTTTTTTCGGCATTCTCCAAAATTTCAGCCGGTGTTCCGATCTGAGAATAAACAGTTTCAGAAATATCGGAGGCAGCATCGGCAAGTCCGCGCAGCATTGCTTTATCGCGAACGATTCCGGCATAACGCACCGCATTTGCAGCTGTAGGAGTAATCTCCATAAGCTGAAGTATATAACTGCGGGAATTCTCCTGCGCATCTTCACGGTAATATCCCAGCTCGCGCATCTTATCGAGCACAGTAACGGGATCGATCGTCTGCGAGAAGTTAAACATGGTATAGATCGTCTCATATATCTCACGATTCTGCTTAAGATAAAAATCTTCAGGGCGTAAAATGCCGATCACATCTGTAAGGCATCGGCTGTCAATCAGAATCGATCCCAGAACTGCCTGCTCCGCCTCAAGTGATTGCGGAAGCTGTTTAGCAATCAGTTCCTCATCCATGTGTCTGTCTCCTCTCCTGCATATAATAAATGCTTTTATCAGCCTTCTTCAATCTTCACTGTCAAAGGCGCCGTGATTTCATATCCCAGCTTGCACTGAACCGTGTATGTGCCGATACTCTTTATCGGATCACTAATTACAATCTTTCTCTTATCCAGAGTAATGCCGGATTTTTGCTTCAGAGCATCTGCAATCTCCTGATTGGTGATTGAACCGAACAGCCGTCCCGCTCCGCCACCTTTTGCCAATACCGTAAGTGTCATTTCGCGGAGCTTTTTGGATATCTCCAGTGCTTCTGCTCTTTCCTTCGCCGCCTTTTCCGCTGCCGCCTTATCATTCATACGCATTGTATTGATTGAGTCTGCAGTTGCTTCAACCGCAATTTTTCTTGGTAACATATAATTTCTGGCATAGCCGTCCGAGACTTCAATCATCTGTCCCTTCTTACCCTTGCCTTTTACATCCTGTAATAAAATAACTTTCATGGTGTACTCCTTGTCATTAGGATTCAAAATATTGATCTATCGATTCAACCAGTCGGTCAAGTGCATCTTTTATCGAACTGTTACTGATCTGCGCGCCCGCCGTAGCTGTATTTCCTCCGCCGCCCAGGGGCTCAAGGATCACCTGAACATTGGCATTTCCGATAGAACGGGCAGAGATAACCACCTGATCATCATCCGGATACAAAACAAACGACGCTGTAATGCCGGATATATTCAGCAATTCATCCGCTGCCTGCGCTGCAAGCATTCTCGATGTACCGCTGTTAAGAGCGGCAATCGCGATCTCCTGCCGATATAGCCGTGCAGACTTAATGATCTGATATTTGACCATTGTATCCTGAAAATCATTTTGAAGCAGTTTCTTCACTTCAACTGTATCTGCACCTAACTGACGCAAAAACGCCGCTGCTTCAAATGTCCGCTCGCCGGTACGAACATTAAAACTTTTTGTATCTAAGAAAATGCCTGCCATTAAAGACTTCGCCTCGATCGGCAAGACATCAGCCTTTTCAACAGCATACTGCAAAAGCTCTGTAACGAGCTCAGATGCCGAGGAAGCATACGGCTCATGCAAATTAACAACAACAGGATTAATATAATCTGCAGCACGACGATGATGGTCGATTACACAGATACGGGGAATTGCCTCCAGCAAAGGCTTACTCTCAACCTGATCCGGTCGATTTGTGTCTACAACTACCAGTGTGCTGCGGTTATCACACAGCAAAAGAGCATCCTGTGCAGAAACAAAAATATTTTTACATTCCGGTACGCGGCAAATCTCCTCTACCAGCTTTTCCGCAGAATTATCCTGCAAATCCAACACAATATAATACGGCTTGCCCTTTTTTCGACACAGGCAGGCAACGCCCATCGCTGCGCCAACCGCATCAAGGTCAGCATTTTTATGTCCCATAATGAACACATTGCTGCTCTGTCCAATCAATTCCATAAGAGAATTGGCCGTAACACGGGAACGGACCTTGCTGCGATGATCTGCCTCTTTTGTACGTCCGCCGTAAAAATGGAAATTCAGACGATCTTTAATAACTGCCTGATCACCACCGCGACTGAGCGCCATCTCGATCGAGAGTGCTGCAAATTCATAAGCTTCCTCAAACGTTGCGGCATCAACACCTAAGCCAAAAGAAATCGATGTGGCAAGTCCTGCAGGATTGGTAATCTCATGCACGTGCTCCAATATAGAAAACTTATCCGCAACAGCCTGTTTCAGGTCCCGCTTTTCAAATATGAACACAAACCTGTTTTTCTCCAAACGGCGTAGAAGTCCGTGATAGCCTTCCGTCCACTGCGTTATCACATTATTGATCCGGGCATCAAGCTCCGATATCGCGCCTTCGGTCAGATTTCGTGTCAGCTCCTCATAATTATCAACAAGAATGATCGACACGACCGGTCTCGATCGGATATACTCATCACGCACCTGATACAACTCCGTCAGATCTGTGAAGTACAAAACACCAAGACCTGTCTGCCCGGGATCATTCGCCAGTATTGCTGTGCCGTAAACACGATACCGTCGTTCCGCGATCGTCAGATCGTAAGGATACTCTTTTTTTCCGGCAGTCAACCAGTCAATAGAAAAACCGGGCAGAGTATCTGTGATCTTTTTCTCGGAAAAGGTATCCTGAAATCCGGTCAGGTGTGAAAAATGATCATTTGTATATACAATACCACCGTCTGCAAGACGTACAACGACCATAGGGAACGGTGTTTTTACCCCTTCTGTAACATCAGTCTCATTAAGCGCCTTTTGAATGTACGCCTGGAGTTCACGTCGACGATTTGTCATGTAGATCAGGTAATGGATCAGCAGCAAAGCGGTAATAATTGTTTCAACTGCAGCAAGGATATAATACTCCAACACAAAGGACGCCACCGCAAATACAAACAGTACAACAAAAAACAGTCCTGCATTCGGATTGATCAATCTGCCAAGCTTCTTATTCATACGCACCACCTTCCAAAACGGGTATACTTCGCATAATACTATATATTTTAGTCATTATAACAAATGCAAAACAATCGTGCAACCTTCTTTTCGCAGTTTTACGAAAAAAGTCTCCAATTTTTCGACTCTTTTTCTCTGCTTCCGACCTAAAATAAATATGTACAAATATATGAAAAGATGTTATAATACTTAAAGAATGTTTCAGATAGCGACATCTGAACAACCGATGCGTTGCGCATATGATTCGGCACGCTCGGATTATGTTACATACTTAAGTGGGCGTTTCCCGTTTTGCCGAAGCGATACAGGGCCGAGAGCAAAACAAACGGCCGCCTGCTTTGTCATGTTTATTACGAAAGGAGTTTTGATATCATTTGGCTGAGAAATTAAAAATTATACCCCTTGGCGGATTAGATGAGATTGGCAAAAACATTACTGCCATCGAATACGGAAAAGACATGATCATCGTTGACTGTGGCGTCGGCTTTCCGGACGAAGAAATGTATGGTGTTGATCTTGTTATCCCCGATTTCACCTACCTTGTACAAAACGAAAAGAAGCTTCGCGGCATGTTCATTACACATGGCCACGAAGATCATATTGGTTCTATTCCCTACTGTATGCAGCAGGTTTCGTGCCCAATTCACGGAACTGCTATGACCTGCGGACTTGTTAAGCTTAAGCTGGAGGAACATCATATTGCCGATCAGGTGAAGCTTATCACGCATAAACCCGGCGATATTGTTAAAGCAGGCTGCTTTACTGTGGAATTTATCCATGTGAACCATTCGATCGCTGATGCTGTTGCCTTTGCGATTCACACACCTGTCGGCACTGTGATTATGACAGGCGACTTTAAGATCGACCCCACTGCTCACGACGGCATGATTGACCTTGCCCGTTTTGGTGAACTCGGCAAAAAAGGCGTGCTTGCACTTCTTTGCGATTCGACAAATGTAGAACGCCAGGGCTATACCCCCAGTGAAAACATTGTCGCGGAAGGTCTTGACCGTCAGTTTAAAAATTGCGATGAACGCATTGTTGTAACAACATTTGCCTCTAATATGCACCGGATTCAGGCTGTTCTTGCCACTGCACATCGTTACGGAAGAAAAGTCGCTGTAACCGGACGCAGTATGGAAAACATGTTAAAGGTTGCACAGGAGCTTGGATATATCAAAGTCCCTTCCGGCACCATTGTCGACCTGAATACGATCAAATCACTTCCAAAAAATAAAATCGTAATCGTTTCCACCGGCTCACAAGGTGAAAACATGTCTGCCCTTTACCGCATGGCTTTTTCGACCCACAAGCAGGTCGATATTCAATCCGGAGATCGCATTATTATCTCAGCATCCGCCATTCCGGGCAACGAAAAAGCTGTTTCCCGTATCATCAACGAGCTGTACCGGAAGGGCGCCGATGTAGTTTACGAAAAAAACGAAGGTCTGCACGTCTCCGGACATGCCTGTCAGGAAGAATTGAAAATCATTCATGCACTGACACGTCCGAAATTCTTTATTCCCGTTCACGGTGAACAACGCCATCTTCAGCTTCACGGTCGTTTAGCAAAACAAATGGGCGTACTACCTCGAAATGTTTGTATTGCCGAGCTCGGAAATGTCATTGAGCTTTCTGCAAAAACATGCAAGATCAGCGGAACGGTTCCCGCCGGCATGGTCCTTGTAGACGGTACCGGCGTCGGCGATGTTGGAAGTGTTGTCCTTCGCGACAGAAAACATCTTGCACAAGACGGAATGATCGTCGTATGTGTCAACATATCCGGACAGGACGGATCCGTCATAACCGGTCCTGATATCATCACAAGAGGCTTTATCTATGTGAAAGAATCCGAAGATTTAATGG
>JAZNNK010000144.1:0-2050 GCA_045580205.1 Faecousia sp. | reverse complement strand
CCATTAAACAGGATATCCCATTCGGGATATCCTGTTTAATTTTTTTGCAGGAAGGGACTCGAACAATTTAAATGCAACAGTCCAGTGGACTGTTGCCGCCGACGGCTCGACGGAGGCGAACCTCTATTTTCTTTCGCTCCTGCGAAAGAAAATGCAAACGAGTCCCTTCCGGCGTACTTTTTAATGCGTACTGACGATTTCTTGCAATTTTTGGTGCAGATCGCTGGATAGGAAGGCATGTCCTTCTTTGCCGAACAGCACCCAATGGGTAATATCTGCTTCGTAGGCAAATGCATCGTGGTTTGCAATATAACGCATACGGCGCACAAGCCGGTTTCCACGATAGATCTCTACCCAGCCATCATCAAGGTTAGAACAGCAATACTCGCTGTAGGTTCCAGCAAGTGTCTCCTTGGAAAAAGCCTGGACGAACTCAGGGTTTGTTACCGTATATAGTTCTCCACGATAGTCGATGATGATTTTGTCAGCTCGCAACATATCCCATTTATCGAAGCTGATACATACAGCACCGCCTGCCATCAACGGATCCCCCGATATACCAACGCATAGAAACAAGGTAATCAGCAATATCAAGGCAAGACTTACAAAACCTATTCGGATCCATTTTTTCTTTTGAAACATATAGACCATCTCTCCTTTTTTGCGGATTATTATTCACATAGATATTAACATACCCATGAAATTATAGCAAACAGCCGGTTTCAAAATATCACCCTAAAGAGAACACAAACGCTTCCGGTGTACGCTGCACAAAGGGCTACAGGAGAACGGATTGCCACGTCGTTATGCTCCTCACAATGACATACCTTCCTGTTGCTCCATGAAAAAGCCCTTGGTGTTACTTGCTTGTTTCTGTTTATATAGAAAATGCAAATGAGTCCCTTCCGGCGTACTACGGCCCTTTAGGCGACAGAAATACAGAACGCCATGTTTGTTTCGCTTTTAAAATTTCATGCGTTTTTCTTTTTTACACAATAATTTTGCGAACTTTGCATATAATTGCGTTTCGCTGCTGTGCGGTTGACGTTTCGGGACAGTGATGTTACTCTATATATAGCAAACCTTTTGGTGTGCAGAGATTTTTAATGTGGGGAAGGGGTATTATGAAACGGCTGTTATCTTTCTTTGTGGCGGTGATGGTTATGCTTGGGCTATGCGCCTGTCGGCAGATATTGGATCCGGACCAGCAATTGAGTGAAGATTCTTCTTTGGGTTCTTCTGAATCGGATGATCAGCCTGATGATCCTCCTCCACCGGAGCATTCTTCGTTGTATCTAAACGGAGTATCTCCGGAAGATATGATAACGTATTTTAATGAAGTTGTGCTTAATATGGAGTATACAGACGGCGCCGGTGATGCTACATTGGTTCAGAAATGGACGGATCCTATTCGCTGCCGGATTGTTGGAAGGCCTACGCAGGAAGATCTGACGGTGTTGGATGGTTTATTTGCGCAGCTTAATGAAATCGATGGATTTCCGGGGATATTTGTTGCAGAAGGGGAGGACGATTATAATGTAACGCTTAGCTTCCTCGATGCCGATGAATTCCGGCTTGCTTTTTCGTCTTTTCTTCATGGTGAGGAAGCAGACGGTGCCGTGCAATTCTGGTATTATACCAACAGCAATGAGATTTATAACGGACGTGTCGGTTACCGGACGGATATCAGCCAGCAGATTCGCAATTCTGTATTGTTGGAAGAAATCGTAAATCTGTTGGGGCTTAATGACACTGTGTTGCGGCCTGATAGTATTGTTTATCAGTATTCCAGCGACAGCACACAGCTTAGTACGGTAGATTGGGTTCTTCTGAAACTGCTATATGATCCGGCAATTCAATGCGGCATGAATAGAGATGCTTGTCTGTCAATTCTAAATCAACTGTATTATTAAAAAGAGGCTGCCATATAGCAGCCTCTTTTATGTTAGATATACATGGGGAAGCGCTTGCAGATATCTGCGACGGTGGCCTTGACTTCGTCGGTTGTGCCTTCGAAATCCTTTGCAGTCAGCGCGATGCAGTGTGCGAT
>JAZNNK010000143.1:0-7506 GCA_045580205.1 Faecousia sp. | reverse complement strand
GCCGGACCTTCCGCCAATGGCGGCAGATAAGTAACACTGTCCGGAATAACACATGCAAAGCGCGCCATGCGCAAAAACTTCGATCTCAATGGGGGAGTGATCGCAAATATAACGGATCTGCTCCCGATCGAGCTCACGGCTGAGAACGACTCTCGACAGTCCCCATGCTGCACACAGCTGCACACCTGGAAGAGAATGGACCGTCATCTGTGTAGAGCCATGCAGCGGGATATGCGGCGCAATCTGCTTGCAAAGCTGAACAACACCCAGATCCTGCACGATAAACGCATCTACACCGCTGGCTGCGGCATGACGGATCAGCGCCGTTACCTCCTCCATCTCACGGTCAGACACCAATGTGTTGAGCGTCAAATGAACTGCAACGCCGCGTATATGGCAGTACTTGACCGCTTCGGTAAGCGTCTGAGGCGTAAAGTTTTTTGCGCTCTGCCGCGCATTAAACGTTCCGCACCCTAAATATACTGCATTTGCTCCGTTTTGCACTGCCGCATGCAAAGCCTCCATAGACCCTGCGGGCGCCAAAAGTTCCAGCATATTTTCTTTCTCCGTATGTTTTGAGATATAGTTATATGCATTATATCACATTTTTCTTCGGACTTCTACCCCGGGCCAAAAAAATTAACAATTTTTAAGCCAAAAATTATCCCCCGGGAAGCCCGGGGGAGTTGTGTTATTCATAAGAGGCAACTGCACTGTCATCGGTAATGGCAATATAGGTTTTACCAACACCAAGAACAAGCGGTGTTCCGTCTGCAAGCGTATATGCAAATGCTCCGTTAAGCGCCTCTCTTGTCCACTGGATCGGAACAACCTTACCACCACAGGCATAAAGACCTGTTCCGGAACCGATCAGATCATAATAGGAGCGACTGTATGTTCCGTCATGCTTCTTCCACTGATCGGCATACAGCACCAGCACATTTTCAAACGCCATCTGCTCGCCGCTTCCGGCATCCTTCCATGCCTGAGAGTACTGCGATGCCTTATAGATACCGTCTGCCGCATCATAGGTAAGCGTCGTGGATTTGTTGCCCTTAAACTTCACGGTAACCGTATTGGCAGTCTCGCCATCCGGCGTGCCGTCCTCATCAAACAACAGACCGTAATCGGTGCCGTTTACATTCTGTGTGTCATAGCCCTTTTTGTTAAGAGCAGTGAGCAGCTTCTCTCCGTTGGTAAAGAGCGTATGCTCCCATGCAACACCGGCATTATACCGGTCATAATCACGGAAGAAATACTGTCCGTTATACTGCTCATTGATATGCTTCCAGTTGCTGATCTTGCTTCCAAGATCATCATAATCACCGTTAAGCGCAGCCACTGAACCACCGCAGTGAATCAGCGGTGCATCGTAAGAAACGGCAACATTGCTGAAATATGTACGGGCACTTCTGACAGGACCGATCGAGCCGACACCCTGCAAGCTGCTGTATATTGCAAGACATCTTGTAATGCCGCCTTCCGTTTCGATCTCATAGAAGATATCTGCCGCACTGATACCGTACTGCGGAAGCGCAGCCTTGATATTGTTAACGACGACCGCTGTCGCTCCGCCGGTAAAAGGCGCTTCAAGCGCTTCTCCGGTAAGAGGGTGGCGATACAGAACCACCGGATCTTCGGGCTGCTCTTCTCCGCCGGAGGAGGAATCCTCAGACGAATTCACAGAGGAATTATCGGAAGAATCACCGGGTGTGTTGTCCGGGTCAGCGGCAGGGCCGCAGCCGCAGAGCAAAAGACTCAGTATAAGCAGCAAAACAGCAATACGTTTCATAACAGGTTTCCTTTCTGTCTGTGCAAAATAATATCAAAGATATTGTAGCAAATTTCCCCTTTTTATGCAAGCATGAATACATGGTCGGGAAATATTGGCAAACAGGAGCGCCTGCTCCTATTTAATCCGCGCCGACTCCATCGTTTTTCCAAGAGAATAATAAAACACATTATCTCTTGCGGGGGTCAGCTGCGTAAGCAGTCCGCGCGTTGCATACACGGCGTAGCTGCTGAACAGAATCGGCACAAGCCGTCCATCCTCCATGACTTTCTGATGCAGTGTGTAATAGTTTCCATGATTTGCAAGCGCTTCTATGCACAGTGTATACAACGCCACATCGTTGATGCCGCCATAGCTGAGCGCTCCAACGCGCTCAAAAAAAGCGGAAAGGTCCATGTTCGGAGAAAGCTTGGTCTGTCCTAAATATATATCATATTCACGGTTTCTCAACGCATACAGATAGCTGTTGCCGCCAACCTCCTTCGTCGTAACGGAAAGGCCGCAGTCTGTCAGCATTTGTGCGATCCTCCGTGCCGCACGTACACGCAGGCTGTCATCACTGTTTACAAGCAGTACCACCGGTTTTTCCCGCATACCGGCATCGTTGACCGCTATTGCGAGCTCAACTGCATCGTATTCGTAGCGCTCAGCCAGCGAACTGTTATAATACGGAGAAAGAGGAGAGGCCGGAAGTGATGCGCTTCTGGCAAAGCCTCTGTAAAATTCTTCTGCGATAGCTTCTCTGTTGATCGCCCTTGTCAGCGCAGAGCGAACATTGGGGTTAGAAAACACCTCGCTGTCCATACTGCAGGCAAGATATAAAAAGATTCCGTTCTCGCAATCCCAAAGCTCATAGTCGCAGCGGTAATCCGCATAACGGTCCGAGCCAGGATCTGCGCACACAAGTCCCAGATTGTCAAACTGAAATGCATCGCGGATCTGCGTAGGAGACTGCGCCGTGATCAACGGGATCGACGACGCCGTAACCGTCATCTGTGCCTTACACCACCAATCGCGGCGGCGCGTCAGATAACTGCCCAGTGTATTCTGCTGAAACACATACGGGCCTGTACCTAACGGACAATCCGCCTCTAACTGTGTCTGCTTAACGATCGGAATGTCCAGCAACAACGGCAGATTTTCATACGGCACATCCAGTACAATGGTTACTGCGTCCTCTCCCGACACCGTAATCTGCTCAACATGCAGAAACCGACCGCCGTAAAAAGCGCTGTCCTTTGCAGCAAGCAGGCTCGCAACAACATCCCCGGCAGTCAACATGCTTCCGTCAGAAAAAGTTGCGCTTTCCAAATAGATGGTATATGTGCGCATATCCGAAGAAACGCTGTACTGCTTACACAAAGAAGGCTCTACATGGTAATCCCGGTCAACAACAAACAAGCTCTGATACAAAAGAGAAAACAACGCCCGGTTTGTAAAATCCGTACAGGAATACGGGTTTAAAGAGCGATCCGGGTAATATGTCAGCGTCAGCGACTGCGCCTGCTGCGTCTGATCCGATGAATCACCGGCATCATCGCCCTCCTGATAAAGGCCGTCTCCGGTAGGAACATACGCATCCTGCCCGGTCGTGCTGCAGCCGCAAAGCAAGCTTGCGATCATGACCGCACACAAAAGAAAAGCTATGGTTTTTTTCACAAGCCTGCCTCCTCACACACAATAATAGCGCCCTGCGATCCCCGTCTGTCGCCTGTCTTCCGGTGAGACCAGAAGCGGTCGCTCTGACAGGCTGTGCAAGCTGCACAGACCGCAATATCTGTTACGCCTGCCCGGCGCAACAGCAATTCATTGAGCGTTTTTAGGTTTACATAATATTTCCGTCCGTTTGTTTGGACATGATCCCACGCCTCAGGACCAACACACCGGACCATTGCCTCCGGCACCTCACGGTCCGTTTCAAAGCAGCACACGCCAATGTTCGGACCGATCGCCGCATGAATATCCTGCGGCCGGCAGCCAAACGCCTGTACCATTTTTTCCACCGCTTTGGCGACAATGGCAGATGCTGTTCCGCGCCAGCCTGCGTGAACCGCACCGACTGCGCCCGTAACGGGGTCGTGCAGCAAAATCGGCGTGCAATCGGCAGTAAATGCAACGAGCGCAGTCCCCGGATCATTGGTTACCAGCGCATCACACACCGAAAGCTCGGGCGCAAACAGACCCGCGCCCCACTGCTGTTTTCCCACAACACGCACGATGTCCGTATGTGTCTGCTTCGTCAGCACCAGCTTTTGGGGAGAAAAACCGATTGCATTTGCAAGAATTCGATAGTTTTGCTCTACATTTTCAGGTGCGTCATGCCGGTGCGTACCGATGTTCATCGATGCAAGATGACCCCGGCTGACACCGCCGGCGCGCGTTGTAAAGCAGTGCGCTGCGCGGATATTTTCCGCTGTAAGATACGCAAGCGCGCCGATTTGATTAAGAATGACCGCCATATCAGCTTTCCATTCCGCCTGCGATATCCTTATCGCGACAGCATTTTTTATATTTCTTTCCGCTTCCGCACGGACACGGATCATTCGGACCGACCTTGGTCTGGCGGTTTCGTACAGGCTGCTGCTTAACCGTTTTATCCGGCGCGCCCGATGCCGATACTTCCTTTGCCACCTTCTGCCGCTTTACTTCCTGCGCAGGGCGAAGCTGGACCAAAAACAGCCGGCGGATCGTCTCTTCCCGAATAGCTGTGATCATCGCCTGGAACAGCTCATAGCCTTCTTCCTTATAAGCAACAACCGGATCGTGCTGACCGTATGCTCTGAGGCTGATGCCCTGCTTCAGATCATCCATCGCATCGAGATTATCCATCCAGTATTCGTCAACGACACGAAGCATGACCACGCGCTCCAACTCACGCATAACTTCCGGAGTATATGTCGCTTCTTTCTTTTCATATACATCCAGCGCAGCAGCATATACCGCCTCCGCAAGCGCCTCTACCGTTTTGACCGACTCGTCTGCCCGAACGGCACCTTTTGCAAAGTACACCCCTTCAAACCGTGAGAGCACGCTTTGCACGACCTGACCGTCGATCACGCCACTTTGGCTGACTGCATCACGCACGGTCATCTCCACTGTATCGCGAAGCATACTGAGTATATTTTGCCGCAGGTCTTCACCGTCAAGCACCTTCTGGCGCTGCGCATAGATGACCTCGCGCTGTGTGTTCATTACATTATCATACTCAAGAACATTCTTTCTCGAACGGAAATGCCTGCTCTCTACGCTTTTCTGCGCGTTTTCCACCGCTCCCGAAAGGATCTTGGCATCGATCGGTGTGTCCTCATCAAGGCCCAGCGTATCCATCATAGCCATAATGCGATCAGAAGAGAACAGCCGCATAAGATCATCCTGCAGGCTCAGATAAAACCGGCTCTCACCGGGATCTCCCTGACGGCCGGACCGACCGCGAAGCTGATTGTCGATCCGTCTCGATTCATGGCGTTCCGTGCCGATAATAAACAAGCCGCCTGCTTTTCTGACTTTTTCTGCCTCATCGGCAATTTCCGCGCGGTATTTTTCCAGCAGGCTGTCATACTGTCTGCGGATTTGAAGGATCTGTTCGTCATCCGTTTCAGAATAAGCATTTGCCTCACGAAGCAGCTCCTCAGGGACATCCTGCTTGCTCAGCTCATTAAGCGCCATATATTCCGCATTGCCGCCCAGCACGATATCCGTGCCGCGACCGGCCATGTTCGTAGCGATCGTAACCGCACCCGGCTTACCTGCCTGCGCAATGATCTGCGCCTCCTGCTCATGATACTTTGCGTTGAGCACGTTATGCGCAATACCCGTCTTTTTCAGAAGTTTACTCAGGATCTCGCTTTTTTCAATAGAGATCGTACCAACAAGAACAGGCTGTCCCTTTTCATGGCACTGCTGCACCTGACGGATAATGGCACGGAATTTACCTGCCTCCGTTTTATAAACAACATCCGGCTGATCGTTGCGGATAACCGGTCTGTTCGTAGGGATCTCCACCACATCGAGCATATAGATCGATGCAAATTCTTCCTCCTCCGTCAGCGCCGTTCCGGTCATGCCGGAGAGCTTATCATACAGACGGAAAAAGTTCTGGAAGGTGATCGTGGCAAGCGTCTTGCTCTCTCCTGCGACCGTAACTCTTTCCTTTGCCTCGAGCGCCTGATGCAATCCCTCGTTGTAGCGTCGACCGTACATCAGCCGGCCTGTAAATTCATCAACGATCACGATCTGTCCGTCTTTGACGACATAATCGATATCCCGTTTCATGATGCCTCTTGCGCGCATCGCCTGGTTAATGTGATGCGACAGTGTGGCATTTTCCGGATCTGCCAGATTTTCTACACCAAAATGCTTTTCTGCCTTTGCAATACCCGATGCCGTCAACGACACCGTGCGGGATTTTTCATCTACAAAATAATCGCAGTCATAGTCGTCCTGCACTTCTTTTTCATCGGTCTTGGCAAAAACCTGCCTGCGCAAAGTCGATACAAATTGATCCGCAAGCTCATACAGCTTGGAGGAGTCCTCACCCTTGCCGGAAATAATCAGCGGTGTACGCGCCTCATCGATCAAAATAGAGTCGACCTCATCGACAATAGCAAAGGCATGTCCTCTCTGTACAAGCTCCTGCTTATAAATGGCCATATTATCACGCAGATAATCAAAGCCCAATTCATTGTTTGTGCAATATGTGATATCCGCAGCATATGCTTCGCGGCGTTCTGATGCCTTCATGCCCGGCACAACAAGTCCGACCGTCAGGCCCATATACCGATGGACCTTGCCCATCCACTCGGCATCGCGGCGGGCAAGATAATCATTGACCGTTACAACATGTACGCCGCGACCGGTCAGCGCGTTTAAATAACACGGCAGGATCGCTACAAGCGTCTTGCCTTCACCCGTACGCATTTCTGCAATACGCCCCTGATGCAAACAGATACCGCCGATGATCTGTACGCGGAAATGGCGCATATTGAGTACACGCTTTGCCGCTTCACGAAGCGCCGCAAACGCATCGTAGAGAATATCGTCGAGGGTTTCTCCTGCCGCCAAACGGCCTTTCAAAACCTGCGTCTGCGATTTTAACGTTTCATCGTCCATCGCTTGGTATTTCGGCTCCAGCGCTTCCACCTCGTCCGCCATCTTGTTCAATTTGCCGAGGCTCTTTCTTACGTCGCCGCCCATTAAATATTTAATCAATCCCATTAGAAAAACTCCGATAGATTTATTTGTTCCGTTTTTTTGCGAATTTGTAAAAAGCCGCATCAAGGCATTTTACTTATCCTTATCATTGTACAATATTTTGCAAGAAAATCAAAGCATTTTCAAGCGGTTTTTATAAAAAAATCCAACAAATCCCCCTATGGGGGATAATTATTTGTCGTTTTCTCTTATTTATACCCGCATTCCCATGCTTTTACACAGCTTTTTCTATTTTTTTACAGATACTTTACGAAGCGTTGACAAGCTTCGCGTATTTATGCTATACTGATTGCAATAATTCCCCCAAGGAGAGATTTTACCATGAGTAAAGTCAGCGTTCCTTACAACTACAAACCTCTTTTGGGCATGTACGATACGCAGACGGCGATCGGACTTTTAAAACGGACTTTTGAAGAACGCCTGTGTTTGGCGCTGAACTTAAAACGGGTATCCGCGCCTCTATTCGTTGACCCTACCACGGGTTTGAACGACGATTTGAGCGG
>JAZNNK010000142.1:0-15918 GCA_045580205.1 Faecousia sp. | reverse complement strand
CATTATCGGGAGACGCGTTTTTTTCGTGCCACAGTTATCCTCACAAACGAGGATGTGACAAAAATTATTGGTACGCCGGAAGGGACTCGAACCCCCAACCCTCGGAACCGGAATCCGATGCTCTATCCATTGAGCCACCGGCGCATAGCCAGCTCATTATAACAACAATTCCCATCTTTGTAAAGAGGTGTTTTAGGAAAAATCGAGCATTTGCTCCCCTGTTTTCACGCAAAACTGTTGTTTTTTTGCCGACAATATGATATACTGATAAAAACTTTTTTTCTTTTCTTTAAATCGACTATAAAGGGGGAATTCCTATGGCAGGTTTTCAAAATTTCCGCTCTGCTTTTAACGGATTTCGGCGAGAGGATGTTGTTCACTATATTGAATATATGAATAACAAACACGCCTCTCAGATTGAGCAACTAAACTCCCAGATTCTGTCGCTGCAGGCAGAGTTAAGTCAGGCAAAATCCGCCTCTTCAACCAACGCCCAGCTGGAGTCTGCATTAGATGATGCAAAAGCACGCATTGCCGAATTGGAGGAAGCTCTCACCTTCTGCGGCAATGAGCAAGGGGCATCTGCTTCTAAAGCTGAGCCTACCGCAGAAGAACTGGAAGCATATCGCCGCGCCGAACGTACAGAGCGCTTGGCCCGGGAACGCGCCTCCCAAATTTATGCACAGGCAAATGCCATTTTAGCAGATGCCGCTGTAAAGGTCGACACTGCCTTTTCTGAAATCGAAAAAATTGGTGATGGCATGACTGTTTTACTGCAGGAATATCAATCAACCGTTGATAATACCAAATCTACTCTAAAGGATACTGTTGCTGCAATATACGCCATCCGTCCGGAAGATTGATCGACCGGGAAAGCCGCATGGCTTTCCCGGTTTTTAAGAGGCTCTTGTTATGAATTTATTTATTCCTGATTATTATGATCAATTTCATTGTATTGCAGCAAGCTGCCCGGACAGCTGCTGTGCGCAATGGCAGATTGATATTGACGATCTGACCGCTTCCAAATACCAGATGCTTTCCGGATCTTTAAGTGATCGTATCAGAAAATATCTACGCAAAGACGATTACGGCGTTTTTTTCGAGAACACCGATGGCCGCTGTCCAATGTGGCGCAACGACGGATTGTGCAGTATTCATGCGCAGCTTGGACACGATGCGCTCTGCGATACATGTCGAAACTATCCTCGTCTGCGGCTTGATTACGGCGATTTTGCTGAGCTGGGTCTTGAGATGTCATGTCCTGAGGCTGCCAGGCTGATTTTTACATTACCTGCATCCTACCAATGCGCAGAGGATTCCAACATATCCTCCGTCCCATCATATGATTCGCACATTATGTCGCTTTTACTGCAAAGTCGGGAGGCTGCGCTGTCTTTGCTTCAAAAAGAAGGCACTGACTTATCGCAATCACTTGCTTCTATTTTACTGTATGCGCACACGGTGCAACAAGCATTTGGCAGCAACGATATCCCTGCGCTCTGTCCGGAAGAATTGCTTCTGCAGGCAAAAACAATTGCAAGGCCTGCCAACATGAAGACTGTCTATGCGCTTTTTGAATCACTCGATATCCTTACAGAGCGCTGGCGGTTGCTTTTAGCGCTGCATCCGGAAAATAAAACACTTACCGGATCCTTGAAGCCTTTGATCCGATATCTGATACATCGGTACTGGCTGCAGGCTGTTGATGACCTCGCACTTGTCGCCCGTGTAAAATTTATGATTACAGCATGTTTGCTGATCAACGCGCTTGGGCAGGATCCCATTACAACATCGCAGTTATTTTCAAAAGAAATTGAAAACGATCCGGAGAATTTATCTGCGATCATCGGGCTTGCTGAAGTGCATCCCGCACTGACAAACGCAAATTTATTGGGGCTTCTTTTTGCGTTGTAATATACACCTTTTTTATCCAAAATGGGATTGCATTCTATATTTGTTATGATATCATTAAAATAATAAAGCACGAGGGAAGGTTTTTCTTATGAAACTGAAAGGACTTACCGTCAATTTTTTAGGCGACAGCATCACAGAAGGCGTGGGCACGAGTGGCCCGGACGCTATCTATCATGCGCTTCTTAAGAAGGCTGCCAAACTGAAAACCGTTAGAAATTACGGCATCAGCGGCACTCGCTTTGCTCTGCAAAACAACAAGCCGCAAACGGAAGAGGATATCCATCTCGACACCAACAGTTTTTCCAACCGGTTCAGCCAGATGAATGATGATGCTGATCTCATCGTTGTCTTTGGCGGCACAAACGATTACGGACACGGCGATGCGCTTATCGGAACATTCTCCGACAGAACACCTTACACCTTTTACGGCGCATGCCACTATATCTTTTCCGGTCTCATCAAAAAATATGTCGGCAAACCGATCGTCATCATGACGCCTCTGCACCGGATCAACGAAGAAAATATTTGTCCGGAGGGGGCGCAAAAGGCACCTTTGCGCGACTATGTAAACATTATTCGCGAGGTGGCAGAATACTACTCACTGCCTGTACTGGATCTGTTTGCCACCAGCAGTCTGCAGCCTGCAATTGCGGAAATTCAGAACACCTACATCCCCGACGGCCTGCATCCAAATGATAACGGCCATATTGTCCTTGCAAACAAATTACATCGTTTTCTGGAAACACTTTAAGAAAAGCATTGATACATGTTTCGCTAAAAAGAGGGTTTCTATATGAACATTTTAGTAACCGGCGGTGCCGGCTATATCGGCTCGCACACCTGTATTGAACTGCTCGAATTAGGCTATGAGGTAATCGTTGTCGACAATCTGTGCAACTCCAACGCAGAAAGCTTAAGCCGTGTCAACAGCATTACCGGAAACAAACTTCGTTTCTACGAAGCAGATGTACGCGATGAAGCCGCACTGCGTCAGATCTTTGCAGAAAACGCGATCGACTGTGTCATTCATTTTGCAGGTCTCAAGGCTGTCGGTGAATCCGTTGCCCTCCCCTGGAAATACTATGATAACAACCTCAACTCCACACTGGTGCTGACAAAAGTCATGGAGCAGGCAGGTGTTAAAAAGCTGATCTTCTCCTCTTCTGCTACGGTATATAGCGGCGACAATGATATGCCCCTTCGCGAATCCAGCCGCACCGGCAACTGTACCAACCCTTATGGCTGGACAAAATATATGACCGAGCAGATCCTCTCCGGCATGTCGCATGCAGACCCTGAATGGAGTGTCGTTTTACTCCGCTACTTTAACCCCGTCGGTGCGCATATCTCCGGTCAGATTGGTGAAGACCCCAAAGGAATCCCAAATAATCTCATGCCGTTTATCACGCAGACCGCTGTCGGCAGACGCGATCATCTGAATATTTTCGGCAACGACTATGACACACACGACGGTACCGGAGTGCGCGACTATATCCACGTAGTCGACCTTGCAAAAGGGCATGTAGCTGCAATAAACTATGCTCTTTCCCACAACGGCTGTGAGACCTTCAACTTAGGAACCGGCACCGGTTACAGTGTGCTGGATATAGTAAAAACATTTCAAAAAGTCAACAACGTGTCTGTTCCCTATGAGATCACTGCCCGCCGTCCGGGCGATCTTGCCACCTGCTATGCAGACCCCGCAAAAAGCGCCAAGCTGTTAGGCTGGAAGGCAGAAAAGACCCTTGCTGATATGTGTCGTGATGCTTGGAACTGGCAATCCAAAAACCCGAACGGGTATTGATCTGACTAACCCCTACAAGGAGAACCCTATGCAATACCTCTCAATTCCCTATCAAATCGATCATGCGCCGGAATTAGACCCGGATTTTATCCCATTTGGTGTTTGGATGAATGCTTACCTAAAAAACGCCAAGAAGCCTATTTCGATTGCCATTGAGCGAAACGACGGGCAGATTTCCATCCGCCACACGCGTATCTATGGCACACCCGAAATGGCGCAGGCCGATTACCGCTTCGTTGAACGATATGTAAAATTTCTTCTCTGGTCTATTGGTGGCTGGCATATATTCATCTGTGGCTGCGATGAGATCACCGCACAATTGCAAAAAGCATATTCACCCTCATCTGAGCGCGCCTTTGACTGCGACTTTTTCTGCAAGCTCTACGAGCGTGAATTAACTGTCCGTGCATGCGCTGCAGAAGACCTTCCTGTCGCAAACGAATCTCCACGATCAATGGGTGGGTATATAGACGGCTGCCGCATCGGTTTTGATGCCGGTGGCTCCGACCGCAAGGTCTCTGCCGTGATCGACGGTAAGGTCGTCTACTCTGAAGAAGTCGTATGGCATCCCAAGGTAAATGCCGACCCTGATTATCAGTATCAGGGAATTCTCGATTCCTTCCGCACTGCCGCCTCTAAAATGCCACGCGTCGATGCAATTGGCGTTTCCTCCGCCGGTGTATTTATCGGCAACGCACCAATGGTCTCCAGCATCTTCTACTGTGTTCCCCGGGAACGTTGGAACGAAGTAAAAACCGTTTTTGACCGCGCCGCCGCTGAAATTGGCGATGTTCCCATTGTTGTAGCCAATGACGGAGATGTCTCTGCGCTGGCCGGTGCTATGAGTATGGATTGCGGCAACATTATGGGGCTGGCTATGGGCACAAGTGAAGCCGTCGGTTATGTTGATCAGAATAAGCAGGTTTTAGGTTGGATCAACGAGCTGGCCTTTGCCCCGGTGGACCTGAACGAATCCGCTATGCGGGATGAATGGTCGAATGATATCGGTGTCGGCTGTAAATACTTCTCACAGGATGCAGTCATAAAGCTCGCGCCTCGTGCTGGAATTGAACTCGACAAGGAGCTGACACCTGCCGAAAAGCTGAAAGTTGTGCAGGCGCTTATGACACAGGGAGATCAAAGAGCCGCTAAGGTTTATACGGATATTGGAAAATATCTGGCATATACCGTTGTGTTATATTCCCATTTTTACGATATTCGTCATCTGATGCTGCTTGGACGTGTCATGTCCGGAGAAGGCGGCGATCTGATATTAAAAACATGCAACGCTGTTTTGAAAGATGAATTCCCTGAGCTTGCAAAAGAGGTGCATGTTATGCTGCCCGACGAAAAGACCCGCCGTGTCGGTCAAAGTGCAGCGGCAGCGAGCCTGCCCGCCCTCCGCTAAGCTTTTTAACGCCGAAAGGAGCAAATTATGTATTATACAAATGCACGAATCTACTGTTCCGATTTTTCCTTCCACTACGGTGCATTTGAAGTCAAAGACGGGAAATTCGGTATGATCCTTCCCGAAAATGTACCTGCCGATGCCGTCGACTTACAGGGCGCAACTGTCATTCCTGGACTTATTGATATCCATTCACACGGAAACTGTAATATGGATTTTTCCGATGGCAACTACGAAGATCTGAAGAAGATGGCCGCCTATTATGTAAGTGTCGGTGTTACATCCTTTGCCCCTGCATCAATAACGATGCCCTATCCAGTGCTCAAAAAAGCCTTTTTAAATGCAAAAAAGCTCGTTAGCGAAGAAATCCCGGGTCTAAGCGTGCTTCGCGGAATTCATATGGAAGGGCCATTTTTTTCCTATGCCAAGCGCGGTGCGCAGAATGCCGAATATCTCCAGGCACCCGACTATGAAGCCTTTTGTTCTCTACAAGACGCCTGCGGCGGTTTGATTCGAATCGTAGATATTGCGCCTGAGCTTCCCGGTGCACAGGAATTTATTAAAAAAGCAAGTCAAGACTGTACCGTTTCGGTCGCACATACCGACGCTGACTACGAGCAGGCAAAAGCCGCGTTTGACGCTGGTGCGACGCATGTAACACATCTGTTTAACGCAATGCCTGGAATCCACCATCGCAAACCCGGTGTAATTCCTGCGGCAGCAGAAAACGAAAGCGTCTGTGCCGAGCTCATCTGCGACGGACTGCACGTCCATCCCGCCTCAGTTCGTTTAGCTTTTTCCTTATTTGGCAAGCGGATTGTTCTCGTATCTGACTCCGGTCGCTGCTGCGGATTGCCGGATGAAAGCTACTTTGTCATCGGTGGCCAGAATGCGCTGCTTAAAGACGGTGTGGCCCGCCTGAATGATGGCACGATCGCCTGCTCCGCGATCAATCTTTACACCGGCATGACCAACGCCATTACCTTCGGTATTCCGGAAGAACTGGCTATCCGGGCAGCCACGTGGAATCCCGCCTGTGCGATTGGCGCACAGGATATCGTCGGTTCCATCGAAACAGGCAAACGCGCAGACTTCCTTGTTTGCAGCAAAGATTATTCGCAGTATCAAGTCTTCCTGGGTGGAGAATCTCTATAACCGGCTATTATAGCATAAGCCCCGTCGGCCATGCCGACGGGGCTGTTTTCACGATTTTATGCACCGTGTCTTCTTTTACTGAATCGATTATAGATCAAAATACCAATCACACTGATAAACGCAGTAACCAAAAACAGGATCGCTGCAAATAAATAATCCTGTGTTGCCAAGGCGCTTCCTCCAACAGTAGATGTAACGACCGACGGAATACGCGCAATCGTTGTAATTACAAGCCACTCTGACAACTTCATATCCGTTAACCCGGCAAAATAGGAAATCAAATCTTTCGGCGTTCCCGGAATCAGCATAATAATAAACGTAAGCATATTTCGCTTCCGACTTTCCCGCAGAAATTTTGCAGACCGGATCTTCTCTACGGAGAAAAACACCTCTACAAGCTTCACGCCTAAATTTCTCACAAGCAGGAATACTGCCGCGCTTCCGAGCGCGATCCCGATCAGGCATAAGATTGTTCCTTCTATTGCGCCAAAAGCGTATCCCGCGCAAATTTCCAACGGCTCGCCCGGGATAATTGCAACAACTACCTGAAATAGGACCATTACTATAAAGCTGATTTGCCCAAAAACGCCTTTATTATCGATCCACCTGCGATACTGATCCGGATCCTCCACAAAGTGAATCATTGGCATACCCGCAACCCAAAACACTACGATCATAAAAAGAATAAGCAGTGCAATTGCTACGATACCCAGGATCTTTTTATGCTTGTCATTCATATTTGCAAGCTCCTTATCTGAGTTATTTTCAGTATAACATATTGCCGCACCTTTTCTCAATATATTTGAGAAAAATCCCCGGACATTTTTACAAGCACATCTTTTTCCTAAAAAAGCTTGCAAGTTATGGGTTTTAATGGTAATATAAGTTCGATATCTGTAGCAACATCCCGTGATAGGGACAGCTATGTTGAAACAAGGAGGAACACCATGACTTCAAACGAGAAAAAGCAGCTGCAAATCACAGCTTGCAAGGTGCGCATGGGCATTATTGAATCCACGCACGGTGCAAAAGCCGGTCATCCCGGTGGTAGCTTATCCAGTGCCGAACTATTCACATACCTGTATTTCAAAGAAATGAATATAGATCCTGCTAACCCTCAGTGGGCAGATCGCGACCGTTTTGTCCTGAGCAAAGGACATACCGCACCGGGCCTGTATTCGGCTTTGGCGCTTCGCGGATTCTTCCCTGTCGAGGATCTGCCTTCTCTGCGTCATATTGACAGCTACCTGCAAGGCCACCCCAACATGAACACCGTTCCCGGTGTAGATATGTCCACCGGCTCTCTGGGTCAGGGCGTGTCTGTTGCTGTTGGCATGGCACTTGCCGCGAAGCATACCGGAAAGGCCTGCCGCGTTTACTCTCTGCTGGGTGACGGTGAGATCCAGGAAGGCCAGGTTTGGGAAGCATGCATGTCTGCCTCTCATTATAAGCTGGACAATCTTTGCATTGTGATTGATAACAACGACCTGCAGATCGACGGTCGCGTAGGAACCGTCATGAGCCCCTACCCCATCGTTGATAAGCTCAAGGCGTTCAGCTTCTATGTCCAGGAGATCGACGGTCATGATCTCGACGCAATCGAATCTGCTTTCAATAAAGCCCGCGAAACAAAAGGTGTCCCCTCTGCCATTGTGATGCGTACCATTAAGGGAAAAGGCGTTTCCTACATGGAAGATGATGCCGGCTGGCATGGCAAGGCACCAAACGATGCTGAATATGAGCAGGCTATGAACGAACTCAACGCCCGTTTGGCAGAACTGGAGGCAATGTAATTATGGCAGATATGGTAAAGATCGCAACCCGCGACAGTTACGGAAAAGCTCTGGTCGAACTCGGCACAGCGCATGATAATCTCGTTGTACTGGATGCTGACCTTGCCGGTGCTACCAAGACCGGTGTATTTAAGAAAGCCTTCCCCGAGCGCCACTTTGACTGCGGTATCGCTGAAGCAAATATGATGTGCGTTGCAGCAGGAATGTCCACAATGGGCCTTGTTCCGTTCGCCTCCAGCTTTGCAATGTTTGCTGCCGGCCGCGCCTTTGAGCAGGTCCGCAACTCTATTGGCTATCCGCACCTGAATGTAAAAATCGGCGGCACACACGGCGGTATCTCCGTCGGTGAAGACGGTGCAAGCCATCAGTGCTGTGAAGATTTTGCGCTGATGCGCTCCATCCCCGGCATGACAGTTATTTGCCCCGCTGATGATGTTGAGGCAAGAGCTGCAGTAAAGGCCGCATATGAGATGCAAGGACCTGTATATCTTCGTTTTGGCCGACTGGCCGTTCCCGTCTTCCATGACGAAAGCTATAATTTCCAAATTGGCAAGGGTGAAGTCGTTAAAGACGGTAATGATGTTGCTATTATTGCTAACGGTCTGCTTGTTTACGAAGCGATCAAGGCCGGTGAAGAGCTGGAAGCAAAGGGTATCCACGCGCGCATCATCAACATGGCAACCATCAAACCTCTGGACAACGAGCTCGTCCTCAAGGCTGCCAAAGAATGCGGCAAGATCATCACCTGCGAGGAGCACTCTGTCATTGGCGGTTTAGGCGAGGCTGTATCGAGCCTGCTGAGCGAAAAACTGCCCACACCTGTTCGTCGCATCGGTGTCAATGACGAATACGGCCATTCCGGCCCCGCCGTTGACCTGCTAAAGCAGTTCGGTCTGACAAGCGAAAATATCGTAAAAGTCGCTATGGATTTCTGCGGCAAGTAATATAATTACTGATAACAAAAAGGTCTGTCTCCTGGAGACAGACCTTTTTTGTTTAAACAATATCAAAATATCGCACGGCATTATAATAGCTGATACCCTGCACGATCTTTTTCAGAGAAGAATCTATATTCGGATATTCTCCATTTTCTACCCACGAGCCGATCAAATTACACATGATGCGGCGGAAGTAGTCATGTCGCGCATAGCTGAGGAAAGATCTTGAGTCAGTAAGCATGCCGATAAAATTCCCCAGCAGTCCAAGGTTTGCCAGCGATATCATCTGCTGCTCCATACCGGTCTTTGTGTCGTTAAACCACCACGCAGAGCCATGCTGGATCTTGCCGGGAATCGAATCATCCTGGAAGCAGCCAAGCAGTGTTCCAAGCTGTTCATTGTCCGCAGGGTTAAGTGAATACAGGATTGTCTTCGGACACCGTCCATCCTCATCCAGATCAGACAGCAGCTGTGCAATGTTCCCCCCACAGGTATTTTGTGCGATCGCATCGATGCCTGCATCTGCGCCCATCTTCTTAAAAATACGCGCATTATTGTTTCTTAAACAGGAATAGTGCAACTGCATAACGATATTAAGCCGGTGATACGCTCTTCCAAGGCACACAAGGATCGTTGTCTGATATACTTCAATTTCCTCTGTGGTCAGCATCTCGCCGCGCAGCGCCTTCTGATAAACTGCATCTGCCTGCTGCATCGTACATGCCTTATACGGCACATAATCAAGTCCGTGATCACTTGCGCAGCAGCCATGCTGATGAAAATATTCCAGCCGCTCTACCAATGTATCACAAACATCCTGCATCGTTGCGAGCTCTTTCTTGCCAACACTTTCTGCCAGCTTCTGCATATATTCCAAAAAACCGTCTTTATGGATATTGACAGCTTTATCCGGACGGAAAGAAGGCCTTACCAGAAAATCGACCGTCGGATCATCTGCAAGCTTTATATGCCACTGCAGATCGTCGATCGGGTCATCAGTCGTACCGAGAAAGCGGACATTTGCTTTGCGAATAAGCCCCCGGGCCGTCATATCCGGATTATTTTGCAGCATCTGATTGCAGTGTTCCCATATCTGCGGCGCATTTTCAACTGTCAACGGCTCCGTAACACCGAAGAACTGCTGCAGTTCCAAATTGCACCAATGATACATCGGGTTACCGATTGCCATTTCGAGCGCTTCGGTAAATTTAATAAACCTATCATACGGCTCTTTATCTCCGGTAATATATGCTTCCTCAATACCGTTAGAACGCATAAGCCGCCATTTATAATGATCACCGAAATACGATCCGTCATTGTTTTTTCCGCCAAGCCACACCTCCGCAAGATTATTAAAACGGCGGTCCTCATAAATCTCCTGCGGATTTAAATGGCAATGATAATCTACTAACGGCATGTCCTTTGCATAATCATGATACAAGTGCTTCGCGGTAGTGGTCTCCAGCAAAAAATCCTTGTCCATAAATGCTTTCATATAGCAGCTCCTTCTTAATAATGCGGTTTAATATATCGCTCATGGCTGGTTGCTGCCGGACGCGCATAAACACCGGAAACGAGTCCAAGCATTGCATATAAAGTAACAATCGACGAACCGCCATAGCTAATAAACGGAAGTGTCAGACCGATAACGGGTGTCAAACCGATACACATACCTACGTTACTGATAATCTGGAAAATCAACGCCGCCGCCGCGCCAAAACATATTAACCGGCGCATATAATCCTGACTTCTGTTGCCGACCCATATACACCGTGCAACGATCAAAGCCAGCAGAACCAACACAAGCGCACATCCAAGGTACCCCAATTCTTCCCCGATTGCAGAAAAAATATAATCGGTATGCTGCGCAAACAGCGCATCAGGCGTTTGCGTACGGGTGCCCTGAAACAGCCCCTGTCCAAACAGTCCGCCACCGGTAAGAGAACGAAGCGAGCGCACTGTATGGTGACGAACACCAATGCCCGTCGGATCAAGATTCGGATTAAAAAGGACCTCAATGCGATCTCTCTGATAGTCAGAGAGAATCACGTTCCAAAGCAGTGGGAATAAAAGCACCGCGCCGCCGCCGGCGACTAAGAACCATACAAGACTGACGCCGCCGGCAAAAGCCATTCCGACAAATATAAATACAAAAATCAGTGAAACGCCGGCATCCTTGGATATCAGCATATTCAATCCTACCAATATACCCAGATGCAAAACCATATGTGCGACAGAAGGCAGGGCTGAAATCCTGTTCTGGTGCGACGCCATAACTGACGCCATGATCAATATATAGGTGATCTTACAGATCTCCGCGACCTGAATGTTAAACGGCAGAAACGGAAAGCTCAGCCAGCTCCGGTTACCACTGATCGTCACACCGAAAGGATACAAAAGAAGCAATAGTCCTGTATTAAAAATCACCATAACCGTCCGATGTTCCGATAAAAACTCTGCATCGATTGAGGAGATAATCGCGTACAAAAACACGCCCAAAACCGCCGCGCCAATCTGAACGACAACATAACGGACTGAGCCCATTGTATTCGTGGTGCTGGCAATTACAAGACAGCCAAATGCTGTCGTAACCAAACATAAAAGCAGCAGCACAAGATCTGCTTTTCGGAAAAAACCCTTAAATTCCTGCAAATAGCGGCGCATAACATCCCCCCTAAATAAAACTCATTATACCATTATCTCTGCTAAAAGTAAATACGTTTATAAATGGGGTGCTGCGTTTTGCAGCACCCCCTACATAAACATTCCGGTCTTATTCTGTTATGCAAGATAGATTGCTTTACATGCCAGCATAGTCATGTAGCAATCCAATTTACTGACAAGCTCCATCGGTGCATGCATGTTAAGAACAGGCACACCTGCATCGACTGTAACGATATTGCGGTTTGCCATATAAGCCGCAACCGTTCCGCCGCCACCCTGATCTACCTTTCCAAGTGTTGCGATCTGCCACAACACGCCTGCATTATCAAGCGTTGTACGAACATGCCCCATCGCCTCAGCAGATGCATCGCTCGCACCGCCCTTACCGCGAGATCCGGTATACTTGCAAATAGCAACGCCATAATTTAACTGACTGTTATTTCGCTTATCACATGTCTCCGGAAAATTCGGATCATACGCATTGGAAAC
The DNA here is from genome assembly GCA_045580205.1 of Faecousia sp. GTDB lineage: Bacteria > Bacillota > Clostridia > Oscillospirales > Oscillospiraceae > Faecousia. The sequence goes on along the minus strand of JAZNNK010000142.1, from coordinate 3,753 downwards.
GTCTGCCGACAGGCAGAAAGAGTTTTCCATACAACGATTCAGACTTACGCCCTGGCAGTCGCACAAATCCTGCATAAACGTGTCAAATGCGCGGCTCTGCATACCGGAAACACCGACAGATCCGATCTCTTCCTTATCAGCAAGAATACATACCGCTGTATGCTCGGGAGCACCCATCGTCAGCAAAGGCTCGATTTCCGCGTATGCACAAACGCGGTCATCATGACCGTATGCCGCTAAAAGGCTGCGGTCGAAGCCGACCTCACGGCATTTACCTGCAGGAACGATCGTCAGTTCTGCGCTGCGGAAATCCTCTTCAATAATGCCATACTTCTCATTAAGCAGCTTCATGACATTGAGTTTTACAAGATCTGCGCCTTCTCCACTAATTGGCTCTGTTCCCAGGATCACATTTAACTGCTCTCCTACAATACCCTCGGCAAGTGTCTTCTTCATCTGATCGGCAGCCAGATGAATCAGCAGATCCGATACCATCAGAACAGGGTCGTTGTCGTCTTCGCCGATCGTTACGGTAACGACACTGCCGTCCTTGCGGTAAACTACGCCATGCAGCGCAAGAGGCACAGTCGTCCACTGATACTTTTTGATACCGCCATAATAATGCGTCTTAAAATACGCAATTTCAGAATCCTCATAAAGCGGATTGGGCTTTATGTCCATTCTGGGAGAATCCACGTGCGCCGCACAGATATTGGCACCCTTCTCCAAAGACTGGCTTCCAACAACTGCCAGCAGAACGCTCTTATCTCGGTTATTTCTGTATACCTTATCGCCCGGTGCAAGCTTCATTCCGGGAACAAGCTCGCAAAAGCCGTTCGCCTTTGCAGTCTCAACCGCCCATGCAGTTGCTTCACGCTCTGTCTTACAAGCATCCATAAATGCCGCATAACGCTTGCAGTACGCCTGCATTTCCTCGCGCTGCTTATCGGTGAGTATAAGATAACCATTTTTCGATGTGGCAAGCAGACTCTCACGGAGTGTATCTGTATTCATAAATCAATCTCCTCATATGATAATAGATTTATTCGCTGACAATATGTCCTGTTTTCATTATACCCAAATTTGCCAAAAACGCAAGGCATTTATCCCGAAATTGCTCCTTTGTGCCGTCATTTGCAATATGATAATCACATAAACGGATAAATTCCTCCTGACTTGGCTGCGCGTCTATGCGCAGCTTGGCATATGCTTCGGAAATACTTTCCCTGTTAATAAGCCTGGAAACTCTCTGTTCATACGGTGCGGTAACTGCAACTGTAACATCACATAACTCTGACAATCCCACCTCAAACAATGCGATCGCATCGATCGCGATCAACTCTGCAGGCTCCTGCAACCGTCGACAGACCTCTCGCTTAACTGCCTCATGTGTGATCCTATTGAGCTTTTCCAATGCCGCACGATCCGCAAAAACGATCTGCCCTAACTTCTTCCGATGCAGCATGCCATTTTCGACCGTGCCGGGAAACTGTCTGCTTATCGCACTAATTAAATCGCTGTCGGACTGCAAAAGTGCATGATAAATTGCATCGCAATCTAAAACCGTCCCGCCCATTTGACGGATCACATCCAAAGCAGTGCTCTTACCGCAGCCTGTGCCGCCTGTTATGCCGATAATCATACCAAGCCCTCCGCATCTACAACATGGAAGGCTGCAGCCTTTTTTAATCTGTTTTGCACGGCATAGGCAATCCCCCCGCCTGTCGGGCATCTGGCATACACAACACGCACTGCAGGATCATCAAGCTGACGCAGCGCAGAAAACAGTCCGGCAGACAAAGTCTGTGCGTCCACCTCACAACCGTAGGCGATCGGATTACAGTCCATATACAACTCTAATTCCTCTGCAAAACAGAGCACCCTGTCTCCCGGCAAAAACCGGTTTTTAATATACGCAGCAGCCTTTTCTCTGCTTCCGGAAACAATGATCACCTGACACGCAGGCGCATAATGCCGATATTTCATACCGGGTGCTTTGACAACGGATTTTTGATCAAGCTGTGCTGTAACCGCCTGATCAATCACGAGATCTCCCAGTACATCGATCAATTGTTCCGGTGTAATACCGCCGGGTCGTAAAAGTCTTGGTTGATCCTCTGTCAGATCAACAATCGTAGATTCTACTCCCACCCTGCAGGCGCCATCATCAACGATCATACCGATCTTACCGTCGTGATCATGCAGCACATGCTGCGCAGTTGTCGTAGAGGGTTTTCCGGATATATTGGCAGAAGGTGCTGCGATCGGCACTCCTGCCAATCGAATAATTTCGCGTGTAATTTTACTGTCAGGACAGCGCACCGCCACCGTAGGCAATCCTGCAGTCGTACATTTGGGAATCAGATCACGTGCTGGAAGTACCATTGTGAGAGGGCCGGGCCAGAACTTTTCCGCCAGCACATATGCACTCTGCGGAACATCATGACAAAACAAATCAATCTGTTCTGTTCCGGTAACATGAAGGATCAATGGATTATCCTGCGGCCGTCCCTTTACCCGAAAGATCTGTGCCACCGCATCCGGATTAAGTCCGTCTGCGCCCAGACCGTATACCGTTTCTGTCGGCAACGCCACAAGTCCACCGGCACGGATAACTTCCGCTGCTCTTACAGCCGTATCTATACCGTCTGCAGGTAATATTTGCGTTTTCATCCTTTTCCCTCCTTTCAGAATAAAACAGCAAAATGGGAGCAGGCCTGCTGCTCCCATTTCATAATTTACACAGCAGGCTGATTGGCTGCTTCAATAATTTGTACAAACTTCTCCGGAACGAGCGATGCGCCGCCAATCAGGCCGCCATCGATATCCGGTTGAGCAAGAAGCTCATAGGCATTCTTCTCATTCATAGAACCGCCGTACAAAATAGAGATGGCGCGGGCATTCTTGGAAGAATACAACTTGCGCACCACAGCACGAATGCTCTCACAGACCTCCTGGGCCTGTTCCGGTGTTGCCGTTTTTCCTGTGCCGATTGCCCAAATGGGCTCATAAGCGATAATCACCTTGCGGATCTTTTCTTCCGGTACACCGGCAAGTCCCAGCTTAATCTGCATAGCGATCCACTCATTTGTTACACCTGCTTCACGCTGCTCAAGAGTCTCACCGCAGCACATGATCGGAATAAGGCCTGCGTTCAAAGCGGCAAGCACTTTCGCGTTGACATCTGCATCTGTCTCGCCCATTGCGCGGCGCTCAGAATGGCCGATGATCACATACTTACAACCGGCATCTGTCAACATATCAACAGCAATTTCACCCGTGTACGCACCGGAAGCATTTGCGTTACAGTTTTCTGCGCCGATACCGATTCGTGTCTCACGCATAGCGCGCACTGCGGCAGGAATACACACAGCGGGAACACACAGCGCGATATCGCACCAACGGCCCTTCGGCAAAATGGACTTAAACTGCGTCATAAACTCCTTCGTCTGACTGGGAGTCTTGTTCATCTTCCAGTTTCCGGCGATCACGGTCTTGCGATACTTTCTGTTCATGGTTATTCTCCTTAAATATATGTGCGCATCAATAAATGATGTGATTTTCAAATTTAAAAATTATATGTAGCGTTATATAATGGCGCTTTGCAGCAGGGACGGAGCTCCGTCCCCGCTCCATATATGTTTCATTTACTTATCCTGCAAGCAGGCGATACCAGGAAGCTCAAGGCCTTCCAGGAATTCCAGAGATGCGCCGCCACCGGTCGAAATATGTGTGATCTTGGAAGCAAAGCCC